>JAZSDB010000229.1:0-3285 GCA_045530975.1 Eubacteriales bacterium | reverse complement strand
GACCGCTTGGCCTCCGACTTCCTGCAGGGTGTAATTTTCGCCGCTGTACTGCTTTAATGCATTGTTTATCGCACTCAGCGAACCGTTGCCCTCGGCCTCCATAACCGTTTCCAATCCGTTTTCCAAAAAGGCAATTTTAATCTTTACGTTTTCGTTATCACGGATAAAATCAAAATGTCCCACCGAAATACGTCCCTGAATATTAAGATAGTTTTCATTGAATATGCTGTAAATCTCTTCCGCCTTAAGCTCCTTGTGCTCTCTGTCGGAGATGGCCTTGCAGAGATAGCTTAAGTGCTCTCTCATACCGGCAGGCAGAACAAAACCGTAGGTTTCCTCCAAAACGAAGCCGATACCGCCCTTGCCGGACTGGGAATTAACACGGATAACATCGGTTTCGTAGGTGCGCCCGATATCCATAGGGTCGATGGGTATGTAGGGTACCGACCATTTGCGGATGCCGTGCTTGTTGCGGTAACGCATACTTTTGGCGATGGCATCCTGATGGCTGCCTGAAAAGGCCGCAAAGACCAAAGCACCCGCATAGGGAGCTCGTTCATACACCCTCATACGGGTGCATTTTTCATATTTATCTACCAGATAAGGCATATTGGAAAAATCCAGCTTGGGGTCCACACCGTGGGTGTACATATTCATAGCAAGGGTGACTATATCCACATTGCCGGTACGCTCACCGTTGCCGAAAAGAGTACCCTCCACACGGTCTGCACCTGCAAGCAACGCCAGCTCGGCATCGGCTACGCCTGTACCTCGGTCATTGTGAGGGTGCAGGGAAAGGGTGACAAACTCCCGATATTTTAAATTCTTGCTCATATATTCCACTTGGGAAGCATAAACGTGAGGCAAGCTCATTTCAACCGTAACGGGCAGATTGATTATAACATTATTGTTTTCGTTGGGCTGCAATACATCAAGAACGGTATTGTAAACCTCCAGTGCATATTCGGGCTCGGTGCCTGTAAAGGATTCGGGTGAATACTCAAAACGGAAATTGCCCTCGTATTCAGAGGCCAACCGCTTAACAAGCTTTGCGCCCTCAATAGCGATTTGCTTTATTTCTTCCTTTGATTTTTCAAATACCTGCTCTCTTTGTGCCACACTTACGGAATTGTAAAAGTGGATGATGGCGCTGGGTGCGCCCTTGCAGGCATCGAAGGTTTTGCGGATAATGTGCTCACGGCATTGTGTAAGCACCTGTACCGAAACATCGGAAGGAATCATATTGTTGTCTATCAGAGTGCGCAGAAATTCATATTCGGTTTCGCTGGCGGCAGGAAAGCCCACCTCGATTTCCTTAAAGCCGACATCCAGCAAGACCTTGAAATATTCCAGCTTTTCCTCCAAGCTCATAGGAATAATCAAGCTTTGGTTGCCGTCTCGCATGTCCACACTGCACCAAATCGGCGCTTTTTCGATGTGTCCCTTCTCCGCCCATTGATTGTACTCATTGGAAACGGGGAAATAACCTGCTTGATACTTACTTGCATCCATCATAATATACGCTCCTTAATATGCTTCGGAACTAAAAAAAACATCCCAAAGCTTAATTGCTTTGAGACGGGTGTAAAAACATTTAGCACTCGCGGTACCACTCAAATTGCGGAAATATACCCGCCACCTCTTCGAGGCCATATAACCTCTATGCACTAACGTAGCATTCACGGGAAACGTCTATTTGCCATAAAAGCTTTCGGGTTTCCGGCTCGGAAGTGAGATGTTCAGATAAAAGCATACCGATTTGCACCAAACATCGGCTCTCTGAAATGCTTTATTTCCGACAATTCTTCGTCATTGCCTTTATATTATTTATTTTTTATGATTTTACTACTTTACATCCCGATTGTCAATAGTTTTCGCCATAATTTAGCCCTTTGTCGGTTGACAAGGTGTTCCTTTACAATTATAATTATATTATCGATTCTGAAAGGAAGATGTAAAAATGAACAGAACTGCGGAAACAATTAAAAAGCAGCACATGTACAAGGGCGTTTTGCTTTATGTGGGTTATTACGGATATCAGGGCCACAAATATTACACACCTACCGATGAAGAGCTCCGCCTTTTGCTGAGCACCACCGATGAGGTTTTGCTTATTCCCATTGCCACTTATAATAGATATACCGATGCAAATGGTCAGGAAAAGCAGGTTCTCACAATGGATATTGTGGAAAATCTTACCGTTGATATGATTGGCGACCCCAATCGCTACGATATTATCAAATCGGAATACCGTGCCACCGCAGAACCGAGAATTGCCGCTAATTATCATATAAATGATTATATTCAGGATTCTGTAAATCTTGCAAACCGTATGGTTGCCATCAACCCCAATGTCAGATTGTGGTTTTCGGTGCCCTTTTCCGAATGTCTGCACGCTCTTACCCACCTTTTCTCCGAATCCTGGGTGTGCGCCGTAAACACCATTAAAAATTCTTTGTCACCCGAAATTTGGGAAAAGAATGTTCAGGGTATTTACTATACTAACGAGGACGTTATTACCGCCGGCTATACAAAATTTGATTTTGACCGGCCGGAGGATGATTTCAACAATCCCATTGTTCAGTCCATGCGTGCCGTTTCCGATGTTGTTCACGGCTACGGAAAGAATATGCTCTGGATTCCTTATTATCACGAGCAGGCCTCCTCTTCCACCAATTTGGGTTATGTTGTCAACCGTACCGATATTTTTGATACCGTTATCATTCAGCCCTCCTTCTTCTTCAATTCTGCCCGTACCGACGAAATCGGAATTATATGTGATTGTGTTGAAAAGCAGGCGGTTGTTGATATAAACGGCAACATTATCGGCGGCGAAAAAACCTCAAAGGCCTTTATCGGCTTTGAAATGGAAATCGATTCCCAGTATTTCGATCAGGAGGGCTATCCCGAAAGATACCGGGCATACGAGGACGGCTTCGGCAAATTTGTGGGTAAATATCCTACCGCATATTATGCAGGACATCCGCAGACTCTCTTAAAGCTTTGCGGACTTATAGGCAAATTTTTCAATAAGTAATAACAAAGGGACCTTTTGCAGGTCCCTTTTCTTTTATGCAATATCCTTTTTGCGGTATTTCAGATAGGCAAGTGTTATGGAAATTATCGAAAATGCGGCACCCACCGCCACATACTTCCATTCCAAGCCGTTGGCATTTACGATATCGCCTCCGTCAGTATAGCCGTAGGGGGTGATGTATTTCAAAAATTCGGCATCCTCGGTAAGATTGGATACAAGTCGGATGTAGCCATGTCGTTCTGTGAGCC
>JAZSDB010000061.1:0-16415 GCA_045530975.1 Eubacteriales bacterium | reverse complement strand
TTGGGACCCAAGGAGTTGAGTGGAACCATTGTCTTCCTAAGACCGCTTGGCCTCCGACTTGTTAATGATACAAAGGGAAGAGTGAAATATGTCACTCCTTGTCCCATCAGAAACGAATTTCAGCGTGATCGGGACCGAATTACTCACTCTAAAAGCTTTAGACGGCTAATGCATAAAATGCAGGTTTTTCTCGCTCCTGAGGGGGACCATTACCGTACCCGTCTTACTCATACTCTGGAAGTAACTCAGATCGCAAGAACCATCGCCCGTGCTTTGCGCTTGAATGAGGATTTGACCGAGGCGGCCGCATTGGGCCACGATCTTGGACATACTCCCTTCGGCCATTCCGGTGAACGTGCTTTGGATTATCTGCTTCCCGGCGGCTTTCGCCACAATGAGCAAAGCTTGCGTGTGGTGGATTACCTGGAAAATGAGGGCGAGGGTCTGAACCTTACCTTTGAGGTCCGTGATGCTATTCTTTGCCATACCGGCGACGAGCCCGCTTCCACCTTGGAGGGGCAGATTATTAAAATTGCCGACCGTATTGCATATATTAACCACGATATAGACGATGCCGCCCGTGCGGGTATTCTTAATATCAATGACATACCGTCGGAAATCAGCGATGTTCTCGGAAAAGGGCACAGTCAACGTATAACCTCGCTGGTTACCGCCGCTATCGCAAACGGTGTGGAAAATGGGATAGGCCTTACAGAGCCCTATGGTGATGCGATGAATAAGCTCCGTGATTTTATGTTCGAGCGTGTTTATCGCAACGAAACCGCAAAAAGTGAGGACGGCAAGGTTATAAGTATGATTACCTTCCTCTATGAGCATTTTTCAGCCCATCCCGAAGCAATTCCCAAGGAATATCTTAAATATGCCGACCGTGACGGAATAAGCGTTGTGGTAGCCGATTTTATTGCAGGTATGACCGACCGTTATGCCATCGGATGCTTTAATGAGCTTTTTGTTCCCAAGGTATGGCAATATAAATAAAAACATTTTAAAATTTTCAAAAGGAGGGTACAATGGCATTTACACGTGAATTTCTTGAAGAAATTAAATTGCGAAACACAATAGAAGAAGTTGTCGGACGTGTTGTTACGCTGAAAAGAGCCGGCAGCAATCTTGTGGGCCGTTGTCCTTTCCACAGTGAACGCACTCCTTCCTTTACCGTATTTCCTGCCACCTCTAGCTATTATTGCTTTGGTTGCGGTGCGGGAGGCGATGCTGTAACCTTTGTTATGCAGACCGAAAATCTGGAATACAGAGAAGCGGTTGAATCCCTTGCCAAGCGTGCAGGTATAAAGGTAGAAGAGGTTGTAGACAAGCATCAAAGTAATGAACCCACCGTAAAACGTGACCGCTTGTTTGGGTTAAATAAAGAAGCGGCAAGGTTTTTCTATAAATCATTGCTTGCCCCCGAGGGTAGTATTGCAAGAGCTTATCTTGAAAAACGTCAGTTTTCCTCTGCCACCGTCAAGCGCTTTGGTATAGGTTACGCCCCCGGTGCCCCCTATGGAAAAGCACCCCTGTGCGATTATCTTATGGGAAAGGGATATACACCACTTGAAATCAAGACAGCGTTTTTAGGCGGTGAAGGTAAAAACGGCAGGATGTACGATATGTTCCGAAACCGTTTGATGTTCCCCGTTTTTGATACAAACGGTGAAGTGGTGGCATTCAGCGGACGCCGTTTAAATGAAGAAGACGAAAGAAAGTACATAAATACATCAGATACACCGGTTTTCAAAAAGAGCAAGGTGCTGTTTGCGCTCAATATAGCAAAAAACAGCGAATCTGGCACACTGATTCTTTGCGAAGGTTCGCCGGATGCTATTGCTCTTCATCAGGCGGGCTTTGATAATGCCATCGCCACTCTGGGTACAGCCATTACCTCCGAGCACGCCCGTGTTATTTCAAGGTATTGCCGTACAGTTTATCTGGCATACGATATTGATAAAGCAGGCAGACGTGCCACATTAAAGGGTATAGACTTGCTTAATCAGGTTGGCGTCGATACAAAAATCATTAATTTGGGTACAGAGGCCAAGGACCCGGATGAATATATCAAAAGGTTCGGTGCAGAATCCTTCCGTAAAAAGCTTTCCGGCTCGTCGGGACAGGTTGAATATACTATCGATGAAATAATCTCCCGATACGATATTACCGTAGCCGAGGATAAGCTCCGTGCGGTGGATGAGATAATAAAGTATCTTGCTACATTAAGCTCACGCCCCGAAAGAGAGGTTTATTCCGCCCGTGTTGCCGAAAAGTTGGGCATTACGGCAGAATCGGTTCGTACCGAGGTTGAGCGCCATTTCAACAAAAACGAAAAAAAGCAAAGAAAAGAACAAGGAAAAGCGGCATTAAAGGCGCAGAGCGGCTTTGGCGGTGACGTAAACAGCGATAAGCTTCGTTTCTCATCGGAAGCCAGCCACGAGGAATCTATTTTGGGATTACTGCTTATCCGCAGTGATTTCGGTCCCGAAGCAGTTAAAATGCTGTCCGAAAATGATTTTGCAACCGCTCTCAATAAAAAGTTCTTCACACTGTTTTACGAGGATTTTGCCGAAGGAAGGGAAATCGTCTTGTCAAAGGACGGTGTTCTTACCGCAAGGGAAATAGGTGCTTTGGAAAATTGCCGTGCTTCACGGCTGGAGCTGGGCGATATTACTATGTCGGCTATGAAATCTCACATAGAAGCACTGAAAAAATTACGCGAGCGAGAGGAATACGATAAAAAAATCGAAAACGATCCCGTCGCCGCATTAAATGAGTATTTAAATAAAAAGAAAAATAAAAAGTCCGATCAACAGGAGGATAATAATGGATAGAGAATTGTCTGGTTTTGCTCCCGAGCTTATAGAGGCGTGCCGTGAAAAAGGTAATATAAAAATTGCCGAAGTGCTTGCCGCTATGGTTTCCGAGGATGTAAGCATCGAAAAGCTTGAAAAGGTATGCGAAGCTTTGGAGCGTATAGGCATTGAAATCGTTGCCGAAAACGTTACCGTTACCTTTGATCTCACCGATGAGGATTTGGAAGCCGAAGAATTCGAAGAGGTAACAGAGGATGTTGATACTCTTCTTTCTCAGGAAGGCGTTTCTATCGATGATCCCGTTAGAATGTATCTTAAGGAAATCGGTAAGGTTCCTCTTCTTTCTGCAGAAAAAGAACTGGAGCTGGCAAACAGAATGTCCCACGGCGACCTTGCCGCAAAGCAACAGCTTGTAGAAGCTAACCTTCGCCTTGTTGTAAGCATTGCAAAGCGCTATGTAAACAGAGGCATGTTTTTCCTTGATCTTATTCAGGAAGGTAACTTGGGCCTTATGAAGGCCGCTGAAAAGTTCGATTACGGTAAGGGCTTTAAGTTTTCAACCTATGCTACATGGTGGATACGTCAAGCCATCACACGTGCTATTGCCGATCAGGCGAGAACCATCAGAATTCCCGTTCATATGGTAGAAACCATCAATAAGGTTCTCCGTGTTTCCCGTCAGCTTTTGCAGGAGAAGGGAAGAGATCCTCTTGATGAGGAAATTGCACAGGCAATGGATATGCCTGTAGATAAGGTACGTGACATCCTTAAAATTGCGCAGGAGCCCGTTTCGCTTGAAATGCCCATCGGTGAAGAAGAAGATTCACATCTTGGTGATTTTATTGCCGATGATAATACTCCCGCGCCTGCAGATGCCGCATCCTATCAGATGCTCCGTGAGCATTTGCTTGAGGTTCTCGGAACTCTTACTCCCAGAGAAGCTGCGGTGCTTAAATTACGTTTCGGCTTGGAGGACGGTCGTCCCAGAACTTTGGAAGAAGTTGGTAAGCTCTTTGATATTACCCGTGAACGTATCCGTCAGATAGAGGCAAAGGCATTGCGTAAGCTGCGACATCCCAGCCGCTCCAAGAAATTGAAAGATTACCTCGAATAAAGAAAGGCATATACAAATGAAATCTCAGCTTGAACTTATAAAAAAGAATGCCGTTGCAGAGATTGAAACGGCAGAAACATCTCTTGAAGAGATCAGAATAAAATATTTGGGTAAAAAAGGTGAATTGACCGCAATCCTTCGTGGAATGGGCTCCCTTTCTCCCGAAGAACGCCCTGTTATCGGTGCGATTGCCAATGAAGTAAGAAACTGCATAGAGTCCGCTTTGGAAAAGAGAGGGGCCGAGCTTAAAAAGCTTGCTCTCAGCCGTTCTCTTGTTGCCGAAAAACTTGATGTTACCTATGATGCGGTAGCTCCTGTTGCAGGTCATATCCATCCCATTACCCGTGCTATGGAGCGTATGACAGAAATCTTTATAGATATGGGATTCAGCGTTGCTGAGGGACCTGAGGTAGAAACGGTGTTCAATAATTTTGATGCTCTCAATGCACCTGCCGATCACCCCTCCCGTGATTTTCAGGATACCTTCTACATTACCGAAAGCTCTCTGCTTCGTACTCAGACCTCCCCTGTACAGATTCGTGCAATGAGAGGGATGACACCTCCTATCAGAATCATTTCACCGGGCAGGGTTTACAGAAGTGACGTTGCCGATGCATCTCACTCTCCTATGTTCCATCAGCTCGAGGGACTGGTTATCGATAAGGGCATTACAATGGGCGATTTGAAGGGTATTCTTTCCAAGTTCGCGAAAACTATGTTTGGCCCCGAAACCAAAACCCGCTTCCGCCCCCACAATTTCCCCTTTACCGAGCCCTCTGCGGAGGTTGACGTTTCCTGCTTTGTATGCGGTGGTAAGGGTTGCCGCTTGTGTAAGGGCGAGGGATGGATGGAAATCCTCGGCTCCGGTATGGTTCATCCGGAGGTTCTTCGTGCCGGCGGCATAGATCCCGATATTTACACCGGCTTTGCTTTCGGTATGGGTGTTGAACGTGTTGCGATGGTTATGTCCGGCATCGACGATCTCCGCCTTCTTTTCGAAAACGATGTACGCTTCCTCAAGCAATTCTAATTTAAAGGGAGATAATGAACAATGGAAGTATCACTTAACTGGTTAAAAGATTATGTAAACTTGCCTGAGGATATTAAAACCTTCTGTGACGGTATGACTATGACCGGCACAAAGGTTGAGGGTTATAAGATTCTCGGCAGCGATATTGAAAAGGTTGTGGTTGGTAAAATTATGTCAACCGAACCTCACCCCGATTCCGATCATCTTATCATCTGTAGCTTGGATGTTGGCGCAGATGAAAAATTACAGATTGTTACCGGTGCTCAGAATGTAAAGGCAGGGGATATTGTTCCCGTATGCCTTGACGGTGCTAAACTCCCCGGAGGTAAAGTGATTAAAACCGGTAAGCTCCGTGGTGTGCTTTCTCAGGGTATGCTTTGCTCCTTGGGCGAGCTGGGACTTTCTGCGCACGATTTCCCTTATGCCGAGGAGGATGGAATATTCCTTCTTCAGGAGGATTGTAAGCTTGGAGATGACATTCGCGACGTTTGCCTTATCAACGACACTGTTGTTGAATTTGAGCTTACCTTCAATCGTCCCGATTGCCTTTCTTATATCGGTATTGCAAGGGAAGCTGCGGCAACCTTTGGAGGAAAGACAAATATTCCTGCCCCTGTTGTAAAGGAAAATAAAGACGGCGAAAAGGCATCCGATTATATCAAGGTTAATGTTCACAATAAAGCGCTTTGTCCCAGATATACCGCAAGAGTGGTAAAAAATGTAAAAATCGGTCCTTCTCCTCTTTGGCTTCGTGCAAAGCTTCGTGCCGCAGGCGTAAGACCTATCAATAATATTGTTGACATTACCAATTTCGTTATGTTGGAATATGGTCAGCCCATGCACGCCTTTGATTATGAATACATCAAGAGCCGTGAAATTAATGTTCGTAATGCCAATGAGGGCGAAGAAATTGTAACTCTCGATGGTGTTACCAGAAAGCTCACTCCCGAGATGCTTGTTATTGCCGACGGTAGTCGTGCAGTTGCCTTGGCAGGCGTAATGGGCGGTGAAAACAGTGAAATTACCGAAAATACCGTAACTGTTGTCTTTGAAAGTGCAAACTTTGCCCGTGAAAGCATCCGTAAAACCTCAAAGGCAGTGGGACTTCGTACCGACAGCTCTGCAAAATTTGAAAAGGGCCTTCCTGCCTGCAACACTCTTCCTGCTGTTGACCGTGCCGCTCAGCTTGTGGAATTGCTCGGCTGCGGTGAGGTTGTTGAGGGTATTATCGATGTTAATTTTGCAGACATCGGAGAAAGAACCGTAAAGTATGACAGAAGCGCAATCAACGGTCTTTTGGGTACCAATATATCCGATGAAGAAATGGATAAGATTCTCGCCTCTGTGGAATTGATTGCCGACGGAAAAGGCGGACTTGTTGTTCCTCCCTTCCGCAGTGATATCATAAATACTGCAGATATTGCAGAAGAAGTTGTTCGTCTTTACGGATTTGATAATATAGAGCCCACAATGTTCAAGGGTGAGGCGGATTTGGGCGGCAGAACTCCTCACGAGGCCTTCCGTTACCGTATCAACAGCATTATGGCAGGTCTTGGTTACTGTGAATGCTGTACCTATTCCTTTGTTTCTCCCCGTTCCTTGGATAAGATTCACGTTCCCGAGGATAGCTCGCTACGTGATTTTATCCGACTTATCAATCCTCTTGGTGAGGATACCTCGGTAATGCGTACTCATCCTCTGCCCTCTATTTTGGAGGTTCTTGCAAGAAATAACAGCAGAAAGGTTGAAAAATGCCGTGTATCTGAAATTATGACCTTGTATTACCGTGACGGAGATCTTTCTTCTGAAAAGAAATCTCTTTGCTTTGCCTTTACACCCGATTGCGGTGGTTTCTATAACCTGAAGGCAGATGCAGAAGCTCTGTTCACACGATTGAATATCTGCGGCCGGGAATATGCGGCATACGGTGAGGACCCCTCTTTCCATCCGGGACGTTGCGCTAAGGTTGTTGTAAACGGCAACGAAATCGGTATTATCGGTGAGGTTCATCCTCTTGTTTGCGAAAATTACGATCTCCCCCGTGGGGTTTGCGCTGCAATTATTTCCACCGAAGCACTGCTTCAATCGGTAAAGACCGAACGCGGATATATTCCTCTGCCTATCTATCCCGCTATGGAAAGAGACCTTGCGCTTATCTGCGATAAGGATCAGGAGGTTGGCAAGCTTCTTGCTGATATCCGCTCCTATGCAGGAAAATCTATGGAAAGCGTTAATGTTTTTGACGTTTACTGCGGAAAGGGCATAGAAGAAGGCAAAAAGAGCGTTGCTGTACGTCTTGTTTTCCGTCTTGCCGATAAAACAATGACCGACGAAGAGGCCGATGCGGGCGTAAAGAAAATTCTTAAAAAGCTCGAAAGAGAGCAGGGAATTGTTCTTCGTTCTTAATTTAATAAAAAACACTTGCAATAAAGACGGATTTGGTGTATAATCAAATACGTCGAGCGAAGTATTATTCTTGGAGGTTTGAAAATGCAGGATAAAAATCAAAAATCTGTAGATAATAAGCAAAAAACAATTATGTTCACCGTAAAGGAACAGCATAAGGAATTTCTGCGTGAAAAACTTCAAAGCGTTTATGAATCGCTTGTGGAAAAGGGATACAATCCTATAAACCAGATTGTAGGATATATCATATCCGAAGACCCTACATACATCACCAATTACAATAATTCCCGTGCAATAATTTCCAAAATCGACCGCGATGAACTTCTTCGCACACTTGTTGAGGATTTCATCAATACCGATGGAAAGAAGAAAGGCTGAGAATCCCAATGAGTCAGATGAAAACACTTATGTACAAGGGCAAGCCCCTTGTTCGTCAGGGACGCTTTGTGTTTTACGGCGTTCCCGATGATAAATACATCCTGTTTATGAATATCCTTGATGCAAAGCAGCAGGGTGATATTGAGGTTGCTACAAGAGTTCTTGTTCAGATCCAAAGCACAGATGATGATGTTTCTTTTAATGAAAAGGTTATCAAGCAGTGCGAAAAGAGTAATTTTTATGATGCTTTTGAAATCGGAACCATCTGGTTGGAAAGAGCTTTGAAACAAAAATAATTCTCTTTTACAAAAAAATTAAGGTTAAATACGGCTGTTGTGATTTTGTTGCAACAGCCATTAACTTTTTTATATATTATTTTTTATTTTATGCTGTCAAAAACTGTTGAAAATATATTTTCGATGTGTTATTATTAATATTTGAGGAATGAGTATGAAATATAAACACATTTTTTGGGACTGGAACGGTACAATTGTAAACGACGCACGCCCTACTTGGGAAACGGTAAATGCGATGCTTTCATCCCGTGGTCTCCCACAAATAACCTTTGAACAATATTGTGAATATGTAGAAGTACCCATCATACGTTTTTACGAAAAAGTAATGGATATATCAAAAGAAAATATGGAGTCTCTGTCAAAGGAGTTTAACGGTATTTTAAAGGATTTAATACCCGAAAATCCCCTGTTTTCTGATGCTGTTCATATTCTCAAGCTATTCAAATCGAAGGGTGTTAACCAATACATTTTTTCCTCCAGCCAAAATAAATATATTGAACCCATTTTAAAGGACTTTGGCTTGAATCATTGCTTTACGGCGATTCTCGGGGCAGACGATTGTTATGTCGGCAGTAAGGCGGAGCGTACAAAGCGATATATGCTCTGCAATAACATCAACCCCAAGGATGCACTTTTCGTGGGCGATATGGTTCACGACAGCGAAGTGGCTGATTATGCAAATGCAGATTGCATTCTTGTAGCGTCCGGCCATCAATCTTTTGCTATGTTGAAGTCAACGGGCAGAAAGGTTATACACACTATTTCGGAATTAGCAGAGTACATATAAAACTTCAACTCAGAGGTAGCAAAATGAGTAAGATTGGCTTTGATTGTGAAAAATACGTGGAATTACAAACACGTCATATTCGTGAAAGAATAGAAAAGTTCGGCGGTAAACTTTATCTGGAGTTTGGCGGTAAGCTTTTTGATGACTTTCACGCATCCCGTGTCCTTCCGGGCTTCAAACCGAGTATAAAAATAGATATGCTTGCCGAATTGAAGGATGAGGCGGAAATAGTTATCGTTATCAACAGTAACGATATAGAAAAGAATAAGGTTCGCGGTGATCTCGGCATTACATATGACCAGGACGTTCTGCGCCTTATCGATGCTTTCCGTGCACGTGGCTTGTATGTTGGAAGTGTAGTGCTTACACAATATAATTCTCAGCCGGCGGTTGTTGCCTTTAAGAAGCTGCTGAAAAAGCTTGGTATTACTACTTACAAGCACTATCATATTGAGGGATATCCCTCCAATGTCAAGCATATTGTAAGCGAACAAGGCTGTGGCAGAAACGATTTTATCAAGACGACAAGAAGCTTGGTGGTTATGACCGCCCCGGGACCGGGCAGCGGTAAAATGGCGACCTGTCTTTCGCAGCTTTATCACGAGCACCAAAGGGGTGTTAAGGCAGGATATGCGAAGTTTGAAACTTTTCCGGTGTGGAATTTGCCGCTCAATCATCCCGTAAATATTGCATACGAGGCCGCCACTGCAGATCTTGATGATCTTAACTGCATCGACCCCTTCCATTTGGAAACCTATGGAGTGCAAACCGTTAATTATAATCGTGATGTGGAAATATTCCCTGTGTTGAATGCAATGTTTCAGCTTATTTACGGTGAATCTCCCTATAAATCTCCCACTGATATGGGTGTGAATATGGCAGGTTATGCCATTTCCGATGATGAAATTTGCCGCAGTGCGGCCAAAGAAGAAATTATCCGCCGTTACTATGATGCACTCTGTCAACAGCAGAAGGGCATAGGCGAGGACGCTGCGGTTTCGAAAATACAAATTCTTATGAACCGATGCGGAATTTTCCCCGAAGACCGTAAGGTTTCTATTGCAGCAAATCAAAGAGCAAAGGAAACCAACGGACCTGCGGCTGCTATCGAACTGTCCGACGGTACCATTGTTTGCGGAAAGACCAGCGAACTGCTTGGTGCTACCAGTGCAATGCTCTTGAATGCATTAAAGAAGCTTGCCGGTATTCCCGATGAAACACTGCTCATATCTCCGGAAGTTATAGAGCCCATTCAGATATTAAAAACAGAACGCTTGGGTAATAATAATCCCCGCTTGCATACCGATGAAATTCTTATTGCGCTTTCTGTGTGTGCGGTTACCGATGAGAATGCAAAGCTGGCGCTGGATCAATTAAAAAATCTTGCCGGATGTCAGGTTCATTCCTCTGTAATGCTTTCTCAGGTGGATGAGAAATTGCTTAAAAAGCTTGGAATTCACCTTACCTGTGAACCTAAATATCAAACAAAAAAATTATATCACGCTTAAACTTTTACAGGTGTTTTAGTTACAAATGAATATCGCTTCTCTTTTTACAACCAAGGGAATGGCCCGCAAGTTAAATGTTGTAGGTGAGCTTCCCACATCAAAACAATTATATACAAGCTTCCTGATGATGGCTTGGCCCGCAATGGTTGAATCGGTTCTTATGAGTCTTGTAAACCTTATCGATACGATGATGGTTTCTTCCTGCGGAACCAATTCTGTTGCGGCAGTTGGTATTACCACGCAGCCGAGAATGATTTTCTATGCCATTTTCTTCGCGCTCAGTATAGCTGTTACAGCTATTGTTGCCCGCCGCAAGGGACAAGGCGACAGAATCGGTGCCAATGAATGCCTTGCTCAGTCGATGGGCTTAGTGGCGGTTCTGGCGGTTGTGTTTTGCGGCACAGCCATTGCAGTTGCAGAACCCTTGCTGTATTTTTCGGGAGCAAATGAGGATACAATTGTTGAAGCCACAAGTTATTACCGTATAACAATGGTCGGCTTGATTTTCACCTCATTCGGTATGATAATTAATGCGGCGCAAAGAGGAAGCGGCAATACTAAAATTTCAATGCGCACCAATGTGGCTGCGAATATTACCAATATTATCTTCAATGCTCTTCTTATAAACGGTATTTGGTTTTTCCCCGAGCTGGGCGTTACCGGTGCCGCTATCGCAACTCTTATCGGTAATATCGTTTCCTTTGGTATGAGCTTGTTCTCTTTGTTCCAGAAGGACAAATATCTTTACTTTGATTTCAAAGGATTGGTAAGATGGCGTCTTGAAAGATTAAAAACCATCGGTAAGGTTGCCTTCGGTGCAAGCACAGAACAACTTGTGCTTCGTATAGGGTTTTTTATCTATGCCAAGCTTGTTGCGGATTTGGGTACCGCCGAAACCGCAACACATACTATCTGTATGAATATCATGCTTCTCTCCTTTGCCAGCGGTGACGGATTAAGCGTGGCAGCAAGCGCTCTTATGGGGCAGAATTTGGGTAAAAAACGTCCGGATATTGCTGCGCTGTATTGTAAAGCGGGACAAAGAATCGGTTTGGCAATGTCAGCATTTTTGGTTCTGTTCTTTGTATTTCTTGGCGGAGTTGTTGTGGGTGCTTTTGTTGAAGTCGGCGACCCCAATTATGATTTTGTAATGAAAACAGGTCGTATTCTTACTTACATCATCGCATTTATCTCTCCCGGCCAGATATCTCAGGTAGTATATAGCGGAGGTCTTCGAGGTGCCGGCGATACAAAGTATGTCGCAATTACTTCAATGTTGTCTATCGGTATTTTCAGAACAGCCCTTGCCTATGTGTTGATTACGTTCACCAATATGGGCCTGTACGGCGCATGGATTGCCCTGGTTGTTGATCAGTATATCCGATTGGCCTTTTCCGCATATCGCTTTAATAGCGGTAAATGGTCTAAAATTACTCTATAATAAGGTGTTATATGAGCTATCTTGTGGATAATGAAGTGCTGTCTTCCGGCGATAAGGTATATATACGTTGGACAGATGGCACCGAAACTCACGCTGTGTATAAAGATACTTACGGTTATAACCATTTCTTTGACCCCATTCCACCCAGTGAAGGTGATAAAGAAATCAGACTGTCAAACCATTTCATGCGACTTAAAGGAATTCACGTAAGAAAAGACGAGGAATAATGAAGTATATCGATCTGCATACCCATTCGAATTGCTCTGACGGTTCTATGACTCCTGCGGAGTTGGTTGCCCATGCGGCAGAGAAGAAAATATGCGCTATTGCACTTTCCGATCACGATACAGTGGCCGGTGTTGATGAAGCCGTCGAGTGGGGAAATAAGCTTGGCGTTGAAGTGGTTCCTGCAATAGAGTTTTCGGTCCAATCCGATACCGAAACTCATATTCTCGGTTTTTATATTGATCATAAAAGTCCTGTTCTTTATAATGCACTTGAAAAAATCAATAAAGTGCGTTGGCAGCGCACGGTAAATACTTGTGATAATCTTCGTAAGCTTGGCTTTGATGTTTCAATGGAGGAGGCACTTGCCATTGCTCCTTCGGGATTAATCGGACGAGCTCACTTTGCACGTATTCTTATGGAAAAAGGATATGTTAAAAGTGTAAAAGAGGGCTTTGATAAGTATCTTGCCAACGGTAGACCTGCCTATGACGGCACTCAGTATTTAACCGCTCGGTCTGCGGTTGAATTGATCAAATCCATCGGCGGTGTGAGTTTTGTTGCCCATCCTCACCTTATCCGTTTGGATGATACTGCTTTGCGCAAATTTTTAATGGATTTGAAAGAATATGGCTTGTGCGGTATAGAGGGATACTACAACGAATATACTCCCGAAATGGAAGCGTATTTTCAAAATCTTGCGTGTGAGCTTGGCTTGGAAATATGCGGAGGCACCGATTTCCATGCAAAAATGAAACCCCATATAGAAATAGGTATCGGCCAGGGAAATATGGCCGTGCCGTATTCTGTTTTAGAAAATATCAAGAATATTGTAAAAAACAAAGGATAAATTATAGGGGCAACTATGCCCCTTTTTTCCTTAAGGAGATATGTATGAGAAGCTTCGATTATAACAGCGAGCATTTTTTATTGGACGGAAAGCCCTTCACGGTGCTGTCAGGCGCAATTCATTATTTTCGTGTTGTTCCGCAGTATTGGCGTGACCGCTTGGAAAAATTAAAGCAATGCGGATTTAATACTGTTGAAACCTACATTTGCTGGAACCTTCATGAAAGAAGGGAAGGAGAGTTCGATTTTGACGGTATTCTTGATCTCGCTAAATTTATAGATACTGCCAATGAATTGGGACTGTTTTGCATCATTCGCCCGGGTCCTTATATTTGTGCAGAATGGGATTTCGGCGGACTTCCTTCGTGGCTTTTGAATTATAAATCCATGCGCATAAGATGTATGGATGAAACCTTTATCGAGAAGGAAACAAGGTATCTTGACAGGGTGTTTGAGATAATTCGTCCTCGTTTGTATGCCAACGGCGGAAATATTATTATGGTGCAGGTGGAGAATGAATACGGCTCCTACGGAAATGACCATAAGTATATTGAATTTCTTGCCGATTATTACCGTAAAAGCGGGATAAATGCCGTGCTTTTCACCTCGGACGGACCAAGCAATTTCTTTTTCGGCGGCGGTACCTTTAAGGGGCTGTTGGCAACAGGTAATTTCGGTTCCGGCTCCGAGGATGCCTTTAAGTTCATTAAAGGATATTATCACGACCAACCCATAATGTGTGCGGAATTTTGGGAGGGATGGTTTGATACCTGGTATGAACCCCATCATCGTAGGGTTCCCGACGATGTTGCCCAGGAACTTGATAAAATGCTGTCCGCAGGCGGCAATGTGAACTTTTATATGTTTTGCGGCGGCACAAACTTCGGCTTTAACAACGGAGCCAATATCTACGAAAAATATTCTCCCACGGTTACGAGCTACGATTACGATGCGGCTCTGACTGAGTGGGGAGATTTAACAGAAAGATATCATGCTGTAAGAGCGGTTGCCGAAAAGCATTTCGGAAAGCTTCCGCCCTTGACTGTTACAAATCTGCCTAAAAAGGCCTACGGAAAAGTAGATCTTGAATATTCTGCACCCCTCTTTGCGAATATCAATAAAATTTCACAACCCGCTACCTCAAGCTTTGCACCTACAATGGAAGAAATGGGGGCGGATTTCGGCTTCGCTCTTTACACTACCTATATCGATTATCCCATAAGCGAAACATTGATAATATCTCCCCTTCGTGACAGAGCTGTTATTTTCATTAACGGAGAATTTGCAGGTATTAAAGAAAGAGACCGCCGTGACGATGTAATAAGGATCGACAATAAAAAGGGACAGACCACCCGAATAGATATCCTTGTTGAGAATATGGGAAGAGTGAATTACGGTACCGAAATGTGGGACAATCAAAAAGGACTTGTAAGGGGAGCTCGTATCGGACAACAGCAGCTCTTTGGCTGGACTGCCTATCCTCTTACCATGGAAGACCTTGCCGACATTGAATATACAAAAGCGAAACCAAAGACAATTCAACCTGTATTTTTAAAGGGTAATTTGAATATTGAAGACACCCCCTGTGATAGCTTTATACGTCTTGACAATATGCATAAGGGCGTGGTTTTCGTAAACGGTTTCAATATCGGAAGATATTGGACAGATGCAGGGCCTCAGAAAACACTATATGTTCCTGCTCCTCTTCTTCATAAAGGGGATAATGAAATAGTTGTTTTTGAGTTGCATCAATGCACTGATCCTTTCGTTACATTTACCGATGTTCCGGATCTTGGCTAAATATTACATAAAATACAAAAACAGCGGAGTTGGTTCGCTGTTTTTTGTTGCAATTCAATATTAAATGTGATACAATAACTTGATCATGTGTATTTGGAGGCAATATGTTGAAAAGAATACTTTCATTTGTCTTGATTTTAATATTGGTGTTTTCGGTGATTTCTCCTTCTGTTGTTCCTGCTGCTACCTTTGAGCTCGGGGACGTGAACAATGACGGCGAAATCGATACCTATGATTGTCTTCTTGTAAAACAACATATTTGCGGCAACTATACTCTTTCTGCAGAAGAAAGAAGCTATGCCGATATGGATAATAACGGAAGTATAGATGCTTTCGACTATGTTTATCTGCGTCGTGTCGTTCTCGGCAATTTGAATGCAGGTATTACAATTACCAGAAGGGAAGCGGTTAGCTTTGGTAAAAGCTACACCACCTCTGTTTCTGCCAATTCCACTTATCCCGATAATTACGAATTGACCGACGGTGCCACCTCAAGCTCCGCAAACTACACCAACGGTGCTTTTGCAGGGTATACCTCTGATGTTGAAATTGTTATAAATCTCGGTACAGATAATAAAAATCTTACAGGCGCAGAGATGTCCTATCTGTGTACCAACGAGGCCGGTATACTTCCTCCTAAATCGGTTACGGTTTATGGCTCTGATTCATCGAGCGGAAGCTGGCAGCAACTGGGCTATACAATGGTTCCTGCATATACATCCTTATCTGTAAAATCTGTTTCCATTGACTTCACCTCTAAGGTCAATTACAGCTATATACGTTTTGTAGTAAAAAAAGCAAATTATTGGGTATTTATTGACGAATGCATCGTCTATGCCGATGTTGTTGTATCGAGTGAGAACTTGGCTTCCGTTCCGACTCCCGACTCTGCATACACAAATGATAAGCTTACCGACACAAATCGTGCGAATAATCTGTCCGGTGCTTCATCCGGCTATGAATATAACAAAAAGCTGGGTATGAAGCGCTTGAATTTAAATAGCGGTATAACGGTTAGCAATCCTGCCGGAACCGATAGCCGTTGTTCAAACTATAGTAGCGTATTGATTGACAGAGCCGCAACCGAAAGCGCGTATGATAGTGGTGGTTGGTATGGAATAAACGCTTCCAAAGCATCGTATGTTACTCTTAATTTGGGTACCACATATAATAATTTATGCGCATTTAAGCTTTATTGCTTTAATCGTGAAAATTCAAAGATAAATCTTCCTGCTTATGTTGATTTCGAGGTTAGCTCAAACGGATATACATATACCAACATAGGCAGAATGTATAGCTGCGCAACCGACAATGAAAACTATGTTTTCTTGCTCACTTTAGATTCGCTTGTTAAAGCAAGGTATGTTAGATTTTCGCTTCCGATAGGTAAGGATTTTTATTGGATAGAAGAGGTTGAGGTTTATCAGAATGCAGCGGATTCAAGCGCTGTCCTTTACGGTACCTTTGATATGACCTTTTCCAATAACGACAGATATTGGAAAAATGAACCGGATATGGATATTGCTCAGAACCTTATCGCGGGGATGACTGCAGAAATTAAAACTGCGCAATCTCTGCCTCTTTCCGGTTATGCAGAAAGCAATTCGTTAGAGAGCGATTCGTATATTCTTACCGACGGCAAAATTACCGACGGTATAGATTGCTATCTTGATCCTTGGTTTGGATTTTGCGAAGGAAATGACCGTAATTTATTCTATGATTTCGGGGCAATCTCTTCGAAGTCGGAGGCCAAGCGGTC
>JAZSDB010000055.1:0-3790 GCA_045530975.1 Eubacteriales bacterium | reverse complement strand
ATAATAAATTTAATTTTGGAGGTAAATTATGAAAAAGAAACTTATACGAATAATTGCGCTCACGTTAATATTTCTAATGGCTTTCCCCTTTACATCTTTCGCATCTTATGAGTTAACTCCCGAAGAAGTGGTATATTATGCACAGGGCACTATCATCGATTATGTTGAAGATGGCGATTACTACGTTATGAAAGGTTCGGTTGATGATAAGAGCGAAGGCGTAGAAAGAATTCACTATGTAGATAATACACTTCATGCATACGGTGAATATACAATAGATTTATGCGAATATGCTGTAAAAATATCCGATATTGAAAACGGCTTGGATGAATTTCTCGGTGTAAAAGTTTCTCGTATAAAACCTCTTTTTAGAGAAGAGTGGCTTGAGAGTGGTAGAATAACAGTTTATAGCTATCATGTGGATTTGGAAGACGTTTGGGCGGGTGATGAAGCTGAGGCAATCTGGAGTGAAAATAGTGCGGTATGGACTTCTAAATCTTCTGGAAAAAAAGCTATATTTCCATACAGCTACATGATTATGGAAGAATGCACATATATCGACGGTGATATAAATAAAGACAATACTGTAGATGTATTCGATTATTTCATGGTAAAATCCATTTGCCTCGAAACCTACGAACCCATATTTGCCGAAGAAATCTATGCAGATTACAATAAAGACGGCACCATCGATGTATTCGACTATGCCGCAGTAAAAGAAATCTGCTTTCAGTAATATTAATACTCTGACTTACAGCAATTAACAATTTTTGGAGGAAAATTATGAAAAAGAAAATTACAAGAATCATTGCGCTCACCTTAATACTTGTTATGGCTACATCGGTTATGCCAATGGCCTTGTGCTTTACCGGTGCTGCGGTTGAAGGGACAAATGACGTCCTCACAGGAGATGTAAACGGCGACGGCACTTTGGATATTTTTGATTATGTTATGCTGAAAAGCATTTGCCTTGGTGAATACGAACCCGCAGAAAGCGAGCTTGCTCTTGCTGATGTGAACGGCGACGGCGAAGTTGATGTTTTTGATTACGCTTGGGTTAAGAGCGCTTGTATGTCCGAAACAGTAGAGCATATAGACTTTGTTGCTCATAGCTTTAATAGCGATTTCGACTATGAAGACAAAAAAACATATATTATCGGAAGTTTAGATGAATACAACGCTTTTGCTGAGTATTACATCAACAAATATGACGAGTATACATGCAAAGATCTGAACAGTTTTGTTGACGAGCTTCCCGAGAATTATTTTGAGGAAAAAGCTCTTGTGATTTCCGCAGTTATATTTCCTTATGTGTCGGGCTTTTCCAAGCGAATTGAAAGCATAAGTATGAGCAATAATACTTTAACTGTAAATGTAATTTACGAATATGGCAACGGAAATGCATGTATGGTAGATCCCAGATTAATGGTTGCTGAGGTGAGCAAGGCCGATATAGGCGATTGCACAAGCTGTACTACAAATTATGTGGAAATTTACTACGACAGATATTAATTACCGATAACAAAAAACTCCCCAATCGGGAGTTTTTTTGTTGTGCACGAATACCACTTTTCCATAGTTATTCTCTTGCATTTTAATCGACTTTGGTTTATAATCAAAATGGAGTTTTCGCAAAGGAGATTTGAAATGACATTTGAAATCCAAGGCAATCAATTTGTAAAGGACGGTGAACCTGTAAAATTAATTTCGGGCGCTGTTCACTATTTCCGTAACCTGCCCGATACATGGGTGGATATATTCAAAAAAATGCGTGCAATGGGCTGTAACTGTGTAGAAACCTATTGCGCTTGGAATATGCATGAAAAGCAAAAGGGACAATTTGATTTTTCGGGCATCCTCGATATCGGCAAATTCATCCGCACTGCTTGGCAAGAGGGACTGATGGTAATCGTGCGTCCCGGTCCCTATATCTGTACCGAATGGGAATTTGGCGGACTTCCTTGGTGGAATCAGACCGAGGAGGATATGGAAATCAGATGCTCCAACCCCACTTATATTAAATATTTCGACCGCTACCTTGATCGTCTTTTCGAGGAAATACGTCCTCTCCTTTGTACCAACGGCGGCCCCGTGATTATGCTTCAGTGCGAAAATGAATATGGCTATTACGGCGATGATAAAAAATATCTCTCCTACCTCCGTGACGGTTACAGATCCAGAGGAATAGATGTGCCCCTCTTTACCTCCGACGGCACAAGCGAAGCGGAAATGCTGGACGGCGGCATCGACGGCTGCCTTGTAACCCTTAATTTCGGCAGCGACGTAGAGGGCAGATTCAAGGACCACGACCGCTTGTTCCCCGATTCTCCCAAAATGTGCATGGAAATGTGGAACGGCTGGTTCGATGCCTGGGGTGATGAATATCACCATACTACCACCGCAGAGGACTATGCCAAAACCATCGACGATATGCTGAACAAGGGTAACGTCAATATGTATATGTTCATCGGCGGCACCAATTTCGGATTTACCAGCGGTGCAAATCATACCGATAAGTTCCTGCCCGATGTCACCAGCTACGATTACGATGCTCTCCTTACCGAGTGCGGCGATATTACTCCCAAATATTTGGCAGTAAGAGAGGTTATCAAGAAGTATGTTTCCCAACCTCTTCCCGAAATCCCCGCAAACCGTAAAAAGAAATCCTACAACAGCGTTGTTTTGACAGAATCTGCAGGAATTTTTGACAACCTTCAAAACCTCTCCTCGCCCATACATTCCGATGTTCCCCGCTGTATGGAGCATTACGGCTACGGCTATGGCTATATTGCCTATCAAACCACCCTCAACCGTGATTATTACGGTGCCACTCTTTCCTTTGAAAGTCTGGGCGACCGTGCGCAGGTATACATAAATAAAAATTTGGTGGGCATCTGTTATATCAATGACCTTCTTACCGCTACTTTCGATGCTGAAAAGGGTGATGTCCTCACCGTTTTGGTAGAGAATATGGGCAGAGCCAATTTCGGCCCCAAGATGATGCGCAAAAAGGGCATTGCCGGCCGTTGCCTTCTCAATAATAAAATCCATTTTGATTGGACGGTATACCCCCTTCCTATGGATAACCTCCAAAATGTTGTTTACGGTTATTCTCCCGTGGAAGAAAAATCGGTATTCTACCGTGGTGTCTTCAATGTGGATGAGCCCTGCGATACCTTTGTTAAGCTTGATAATTTCACCAAGGGCTTTGTAACCGTAAACGGCTTCAATCTTGGCAGATATTGGGAAATCGGCCCTCAAAGAACCCTTTATCTCCCTGCATCCGTGCTGAAAACGGGCGAAAACGAAATTGTTGTATTTGAATCAGACGGCCTTAAGGGTGAACCCTTGGTAGAATTTGTAGATACCCCCATCCTCGGCTGAGAAAGGAAATTATTATGAAATGTAGCTTTGCCAAGGTTTCCACAAAGGGAAGCTTTGCGCCCGTATGGCCCTACGGCACCGACCTTTACGGGAGATTTTTGTATTTGGAAGACGGCAGCGAAAGTGCGTTGATTTGCGCCTTCGATTTTGTGGCAACCTTCCCCCGTGAGGCCGACCGCTTCAGAAGGGAAGTGTCCCTCCGTACAGGCATCCCCGCAAAATCTATATGGTACCATGAGCTGCAAATCCACGCTGCCCCCGGCAGTGATGACCTTTGCGGCGAAGCTATGGACAGACTGATCGACATTACCGTAACTGCGGTTAATGATATGATTACCCGTGCCGAGGAATGTGATTGCTTTGCGGCGGAATGCGATATGGGCACGGAATATTCCTTCAATAGGGA
>JAZSDB010000035.1:0-2724 GCA_045530975.1 Eubacteriales bacterium | reverse complement strand
TGTAAAATAAAAGCACAAGTAAAAAACGGAGTTTTTTAAAGTTGAAAAGAATTTTAACCGACAAAATACCCTCGGCGGTATGGTCATATTTTGCTTATGAGGGCATCTCTGAAAATGAGGTGCTTGTTGCTTTGCGCTTTGACCTGCGTGCCGACAGCTCGGAGGGCGATTGCTACTGTGTGGTTTGCAAGGACCGCTTTGCCGTGGCAGAGGGTATTTTGGTCTTTTCCTCTGCCGGCCGTAACGGCTTGGGCGAAAGGGTCCGCAGTGAGGAATTCAAGGTTTCCCGTTTCCGGAGCTACAATATTGACAGTGTTGAGAGTCCCAAGGCGGAGCAGCTTATTTCCACGGGCAGAGTTGTGGCCGAGGTAAAGGGCGAGGAGGAGCTTATCTTCAATTTTTCTCTGGCCTGCAAGCACGGCGCTTCGGTTTTTTGCCGTGTGGTTGAGGACATAAAGAAAAAGGGTATGCCCGATGAAAGTGATTATTTGAAGGACGATTACGAGCAGCATATCTGTAAAAAGTGCGGCAGACGTTATCCCGACGGTGAATTGAGGGTTTGTCCCCACTGTATGGACAAGGCAAAGCTGGTAAAGCGCTTGTCAACGCTGTTTTTCCGATATAAGCGTTCTATATTTATGCTTATGCTTTCCTTTGGCCTGATAGCGGCGCTGGGTGTGGTTACTCCTTACATAAGCAATGAGATTTTGTATGACGACGTGCTTGCCAACGAAAGCTCGGTGGCGGCCGACGTTTTGCGGATTGTTCTTCTTATTGTGGGCGTGAGAATCCTATCGCTGATTATTAACCTTATTTCGGGCGCCATAAGCTCTACCGTGGCGGCAAATATTACATACGACCTTAAAAAGACTATTTTCAATACCATAAGCGATCTGTCGCTGGCCTTTTTCACCAACAGGCAGACGGGCGGATTGATGACACAGGTAAACGGCGACAGCTTAACCCTTTATTGGTTTTTCTGCGACGGCTTCCCCTATCTGGTGCTTAATATTGTTCAGCTGGCGGTTATCGCAGGGGTAATGCTGAGCCAGAATCTTGTTTTGGCATTGTATACCTTTATCACCATCCCGCTGTTCTTTGTGGCCTTTAAGTTTATCTTCAATGCCTTTGATAAGCTCCACGCCAAGAGCTTTTCCAAGCGCCGTTCCTTCAATAGCTTGGTTTCCGACGTGCTTAACGGTATGAGAGTGGTAAAATCCTTCTCCCGTGAGGATGAGGAGATTAAAAGGTTTGAATCCCGTAACCGTGATATGGCGGAGGCCCGTGCCGATATTACTAAATTCGACGGCCGTGTGTTCCCCTATCTCCATTTTCTGCTCAGAATCGGCTCCTATGTGGTTTGGGGTGTGGGCGGTTGGCAGGTTATGAATGCCACCGGCGATATGAGCTATGGCCGTTTGATGGCCTTTATCGGCTATTTTGCATTGATTTACGGACCTATCGAGCAGCTGGCAAACGTTACAAACTGGTGGAGTGAAACCCTTAATGCCATTCAGCGTCTTTTCGAGATAAGGGATGCAAAGCCCGATGTCCGTGAAAGCGAAAATACCGTTGTTCCTGCCGAAAATAAGGGCGAGGTGGAATTTCGCAATGTTTCCTTCTCTTATGTGGAAAACCGTAAGGTTATCGATGATGTGAGCTTTTCCATCCCTTCGGGAAAAACACTGGGCATTGTAGGTCAGACCGGCGCAGGCAAGAGCACGCTGGCAAACCTGCTTACCCGATTATACGATGTAAAAAGCGGCGCTGTGTTTATCGACGGAGTCAATATAAAGGACCTGCCCTTCGATTATCTGCGCAGTAATATTGCAATAGTTTCCCAGGAAACCTACCTTTTCCGAGGCAGTATTTTCGATAATATCCGCTATGCCTGCCCCGATGCCACCAAGGAGCAGGTAATTGCGGCGGCGAAAACCGCATCTGCTCACGATTTTATTATAAAGCTGCCCGACGGCTATAATACCGAAATCGGCTTGGGCAAAAAGGAGCTTTCGGGGGGCGAAAAACAGAGAATTTCCATTGCCCGTGCTTTGCTGAGGGACCCCAAAATTTTGATTTTGGACGAGGCAACCGCCGCTATGGATACACAGACCGAGCGGAATATTCAGAAGGCGCTGGACAGGTTGACAAAAAACCGCACCACCGTCATTATCGCTCACCGTCTGTCCACCTTGCGAAATGCCGATAACCTTATCGCCATAGAAAACGGCCGTGTGGCCGAAAGCGGCACCGCAGAAGAGCTTTTGAAGCAAAAGGGTGTTTATTATAAGCTCTATAAGCTTCAGGCCGAGGCCCTTAAAACTGCGGGAATTCTTTAAAGAGCAAAGCTCTCGCCCGAAAAAATTTATTTTCGGATGTCCGTACATTCGCATAAATTTTGTGCGTGCCTACGGCTTGTCTGAGGATTCATAACGAAAATTCAATATATAATCTGTTTGCGGTGAGGGAATTGCAAGTCTTTTGCTCACTGCAACGCGGAGGTAAAAAAGTTTTGCAAGCTTTTTCAAAAGCGTTAAAACCCATTTGGTGTAAGAATCAAAAAACGATTCGATATCGCGGTGAGGGAATTGCAAATTTATTGCTTACTGCAACGCGAAGGTAAAAAGTTTTGCAAGCTTTTTCAAAAGCGTTAAAACCCATTTGGTGTAAGGATCAAAAAACGATTCGATATCGCGGTGAGGGAATTGCAAATCTATTGCTCAC
>JAZSDB010000156.1:0-14177 GCA_045530975.1 Eubacteriales bacterium | reverse complement strand
ATCATAAAAAACACGCCCGATCACACCTCTCCCCCACTCAAAAAAGTGGGGAGCTTCCCTATTGCAAATTGTCCCACTTTGATATATAATTAAGTAAGAAGCATACCTTATTTATACGCAGGAGACGCTATGAAACTCTTATTGATCGACGGCAACAGCATACTTAACCGAGCATTTTACGGAGTTCGTCCCCTTAATGCTCCGGACGGATTGCCCACCAATGCCTTGTTTGGCTTTGTGGGTATGATAAATAAGGCAATTTCCAGTTTGGACGGCGATATAACCTATGCCGCCATTGCTTTTGACCGCAAGGAAAAAACCTTCCGCCACCTTTCCTGCGATACCTATAAGGCGACAAGAAAGCCCATGCCCGATGATTTGGCCCTTCAGCTTCCCTATGCCAAGGAGGTGGCCGATGCTCTCGGATTGAAGGTTATCGAAATGGCGGGCTACGAGGCAGACGATATTTTGGGTACCCTCTCGGTAATGCTGAGTGATTTGGGCGAGCAAACCTTTATAGTCACCGGCGACAGGGACAGCTTTCAGCTTATCAACGATAATGTAACGGTGCTTCTTGCATCCAATGACGACACAAAGGTAACCACTCCTGCGGAAATTATGGAAAAATACGGAGTGGAGCCCAAAAAGCTTATAGACATCAAGGCCATAATGGGCGACAGCTCGGATAATATTTCGGGTATCCCGGGAATTGGCGAAAAGGGTGCCATAAAGCTTATTGCGGAATACGGCTCCCTTGACGGTGTGTATGAGCACGCCGAGGAAATCAAGGGAAGCATAGGCAATAAAATCCGTGAAAACAAGGATGCGGCATATATGTCCCGTTTCCTTGCGGAAATAAAATTGGATGTGCCCCTTGAATGTGATCTTTCGGAATGTGCCTACAACGGCGCCGATGTGAACAGATTAAAGGAGCTTTATACCCGTTTTGGCTTCAAGCAGTTTTTGGAAAAGCTTTCCAAGACCGAGCCCACGGTGCAGAGCTTCGATGAGGAGGAAAGCTATCTCCCCATTGCCGAGCTGGGCGATGCTTCCGCAAAAAGGGTTTACGCCCATTGCACCGAGGAAGAGCTTTTTGTTCTTTGCGACGGCAAGCTCTATTGTGGCAAGGCAGAGGATGCTCCCCTCGTGACTCAATGCAGTCATCTGGTTTGCTGGTCTTATAAGGACCTGCTCCATTGTATTCTTAACGGGGGCGGAGAGGTAAATTGCCCCGTGACCGATATTTCCCTTATGGCCTATGTATGCTCTCCTGCCGATAACGGAGTTTCCTTCGGCAAGGCGGCACTGGACCTTCTTGCGGTTTCCTGCGGTGATGTAAGGGTTTCGCTTTTCCCTGCGCTGGCGGAAAAGCTTTCAGAAAAGCTCACACCCTCTCAGGAAAAGCTTTACAGAGAGGTTGAGCTTCCTCTGGCGGAATTGCTCTGCCGTATGGAAAGATTGGGCTTTAAGGTAGACAGCAATGCACTGGAAAGCTTTGGCGATAATCTTTCACAGCTGATTGCTCAGGAAGAAGAGGCAATCTGGGCGCTGGCAGGGGAAAAATTCAATATAAATTCTCCCAAGCAGCTGGGTAATATTCTCTTTGAAAAGCTTATGCTGCCCCATTACAGAAAGACCAAAAGCGGATACTCCACCGATGTTTCGGTGCTTGAAAAATTGGAGCCATATCATCCCATAATCGGTCTTATTCTCGATTACCGCAAGGATACCAAGCTTAAAAATACCTATTGCGACGGTCTTTCCAAGCAGATTTCCTCCGACGGACGAATTCATACCACCTTTAAACAAACCCAAACCCTGACGGGCCGCCTTTCCTCGGCAGAGCCCAATTTGCAAAACATC
Organism: Eubacteriales bacterium; assembly: GCA_045530975.1. GTDB lineage: Bacteria > Bacillota > Clostridia > Oscillospirales > CAG-382 > Coliplasma. Next base: position 12,314 of record JAZSDB010000156.1, on the reverse strand, counting down.
CCCGTGCGCAGTGAAAAGGGCAGGGAATTAAGAAGGTTTTTTGTGGCGGAGGAAGGAAAAATCCTCATCGATGCCGACTATTCTCAGATAGAATTGCGTGTTCTTGCCCACGTGGCGGGGGACCAATCCTTTATAAATGCTTTTATCCGAGGCGAGGATATTCACACCGTTACGGCAGGTCAGGTTTTCGGTGTTCCCGCAGAGCAGGTAACGGGGGAAATGAGAAAACGGGCCAAGGCGGTAAACTTTGGCATTATCTACGGCATAGGCGATTATTCGCTGTCGCAGGATTTGAAAATCCCCAGAAAGGTTGCCGCAGAATATATAGAAAGCTATCTTGCCAAATATCCCGGAGTGAGGGATTATCTGGCGGAAAGCAAGCGCTCTGCCCGTGAAAAGGGCTATGCCGAAACAATGTTTGGCAGAAGGCGCTATATTCCCGAGCTTTCGGTAAGCAATAAAAATCTGCAGGCCTTTGGTGAAAGGGTGGCGATGAATACTCCCATACAGGGTGCCGCCGCCGACCTTATCAAAATTGCAATGATACGTACCGACAAAATGCTGAGAGAGGCAGGACTGAAGGCACGCCTTATTCTGCAAATCCACGACGAGCTTATTATCGAAGCGCCCGTAGAGGAGGCCGACGAGGCAGAGCGTATTTTGCGAGAGGCAATGCAGACTGCGGCAGAGCTCAGCGTTCCCCTTCAGGTGGATATAGGACGGGGAGTCAGCTGGTTTGACGCCAAGGATTAATTTTAAATATAATTTGTAAATATAAAGAGGGCAAAAATGGAACTTAAAAATACCAACGGAAAAAAGATAAGAGAACTGCTGGTTTATCCCGATTATACCGACAGAGAGCTTTCGGGCAAGCTTACCGGCGGTAATTACAGCGAGGGTCTGGCATCTATCTCTGCCGTGCTTAAGCAGGGCGGTCACGATGTAAAGCTTATGCACCTGCTGTACCTTCACAGCGAGCAGGAGTTTAAGGAAAAGCTTAAAGCATTGGGCGAATTTGACATTATCGGATTTTCTATCCGTACCACCGCTTTTCCCGACTGTAAGGAATATATCAAGTGGACAAAAGAGGTTTATCCCGATGTTCTGATAACCTGCGGAAGCTACCATTGTACCCTGGCACCCGAGGAGGTTATAGCGGTTGACGGCGTGGATGTTGTAACCATCGGCGACGGTGAATATTCCGCTTTGGAGCTCTGCGACAAAATCTGCGCAGGCGAGGATTATACCAACATCGAGAGTATGTGGTTCAAGCTTGACGACGGCAGCGTGAAGAGAAACCCCGTTGCACCCCTTTTTGAGGACCTTGACCGTCTTCCCATTCCCGATTTTGAATTGTTCGATTACGACAATCTGGACAGTGTTAAGGTTGGTACCGCCATTGTAATGATGAGCCGCGGCTGTCGCTACAACTGTACCTACTGCGGAAACTCTCAGTTCAGAAATGTATATCCCAACAAGAAGATTTATTCCCGTTTCCGTTCCCCTCAAAACGGCATTCTCTACCTGAAAACCCTGCTTGAAAAGCACCCTCAGATAAAGGTTATCAATTTCCGTGATGCTATTTTCAATATGATTCCCGAATGGTTTGATGAATTTCTCGACCTTTACACCAAGGAAATTCACCTCCCCTTCACCGGCAACATCCGTTTCGATATTCTTACCGAGGATACCGTGCGCCGTATGAAGGAGGCGGGCTGTTATACCATCGATATGGGCTTGGAAAGCGGCGATCAGGAAATGCGCTTTAAGTATCTCAAGCGCTATATGACCGACGAAATGATTATAAATTGCAGTAAGTGGTTCCATAAATACGGTATCGCTCAGCTGACCTACAACATAATCGGTCTTCCCTATGAGGACAAGTACCGTGCTCTTAAAACCATTAAGCTCAATGCCCGTGCAGGTGCGGACAGAGTTATCCCCAATATCTTCTATCCCTATCCCGGCACAAAGCTTTATGACATAGCTATGGAGGGCGGCTTTATTCCCGAGGGCGGTGTTTCTCCCTCTGCCCGTGTTCCCCTTGTTCAGCCCCAATTCCCCGAGCACGAGGTGCTGTATCTGGAGGCATATTTTGCTCATTTCGTGCGCCGCTATAAGTGGGCATTCGCTATGCCCCAATTGCTTGGCAAGCCCTATGAAAAGTGGCTGGACCACAGAGCGACAGGCAAGCACGTTCCCTATAAATTCCTTGTTAAGGTTCACGATATTTACGCTAAGTGCAGAGGTAAGGTTAAGAGCTTTGTTATCGACCACCTTCCCAAGCTTTATATGAAGCTCCGCACATTAAAGCACAGAAAGAAAGCTAAAAAACAGTAATGGCAGGAATACTTTATCTTGTACCCACTCCCATCGGTAATCTGGGCGATATGACCTCCCGTGCTTCCGAAATCCTCCAAGGTGTGGATTTTGTGGCGGCGGAGGATACTCGTGTAGGCGGTAAGCTGTTAATGCTTCTTGGCATTAAGAAAAATCTTTTAAGCTATCACGAGCACAGCAGCCGCACCGTCAGCAATGCAATAATTGAGCGCATTCTTGCAGGAGAAAGCTGCGCACTTATTACCGATGCAGGCACTCCTGCGGTAAGCGACCCCGGCGAAAAGCTGGTTGCTGTCTGCGTTGATAACGGAATTACCGTATGCGCTCTCCCCGGTCCCTGTGCGGCCGTTACGGCCTTATCGGCATCGGGACTGTCCTCCAGGCGCTTTTGCTTTGAGGGTTTTCTGCCCGAAAACAAGGGAGAGAGAAGGGAAAGACTGGATGAGCTTTCCCGTGAAAAGCGCACCTTTATACTTTATATTTCCCCCCACGATGCAGAGCGCTATCTTTCGGAGCTTGCGACCGTCCTCGGCGACAGAAAATGTGTGCTGGCCAAGGAAATCACCAAGGTTCACGAGCGCTATTTCAGGGGCACCGTAAGCAGTGTGGCGGAAAGCTTTTCTGCTCTGACTGCACCCGAAAAGAAGGGCGAATTTGTTTTCATTTGCGAGGGAATGCCCGAGGAAGAGGCCTTCTGGGCGGAAATGACCATCCCTCAGCACGTGGAGCATTATATGTCTATGGGACTGTCCAAAATGGACGCCTGCAAGCAGGTTTCCCGTGACCGAGGCGTGGGTAAGGGTGAAATTTACAAGGTTATCAATACCTGATATTTGAAAGGATTGTCTTATATGAAAGCCACTTGGCTAAGATACCTGGCTGTTATTACAGCTTTGTGCTTAATATTTCCCGTTATGGCGGTATTTTCTGCCACAAGCGCAGTATCCTTCACTCTGTCTGCTGTGGGTGATGTGTATTACGGCGGGGAATTTATGCTGCGCATTGCCGTAAATAAGCCCACTGTTGCGCTGGAGGGCTTGGAATTTGCGCTGAGCTACAATTCCGAATATGTCACTCCCAAGGTGACCGAAAACAGCTATGACAACCGTGAAATGAACAGCTTTTTTGTAGCCAAGCCCAATGGCTGGGAGCAATACAGCTATCATTCAAGTGAGGATAGCACCTACATCCTGCGCTTTGCGGCAGGTGAAACCGATACACAATACTTAAGCACCGCCAACGGGCTGGTGCTGGAAATTCCCTTTGTGGTAAACACTCCCGGCAGCTTTGATTTTGCCATTGCCACGGAAAGCATTATTGCTCTTGCGGGCGACAGCAATCTTACCTCCTACGGCGGTACGGGAAGCTCTGTTACCGTCACTGCCGAAAGCGGTGCCGAGATGGTGGAGGTCTCTCTTTCGGGAGCCGCAACCTGCCAAAAGGGAAGTCAGTATATTCTTGAGCTCGACATAACCAATCTGGGCGATGTTTCGGGCATTGTTGCTCTGGAGCTTGACCTTAATTACGATTCCTCGGTTTTTCAGCCGGTGATTATTGCAAACAATACCAACCAGATGGACAGCTTTATTACTTCTGCGCCCCAAAACAGCTGGGAGCAAATCTGCCGACTATACAGCACAGAGAGCAGATATGTGCTCCGCCTGGCGGCCAAAAACTGCGGGGAGCCCGATATTGCAGAGGTTTTAAAGCCCAATGAGAGCATTAAGCTTTCTATCCCCTTTACTGCTGTCGGACAGCAGGGAAGCAGTGGTGTGTTCTCGGTAAACAGCTCCACCGTAATAGGTGTAAACAATGTAATGGGCGTTCTTTCGGGTAAGGGAAGTACCTTTACCGCACAGATAAAGGCCGCGGGCACGGCTACCTCGCCTCAACAGCTTGGCTATACCGTAACCTCCGAAAAATGCCTTCTTTATGTTCGTGAATGTACCGCAGTTTCCGATTTTCTTGCTCCCTTTACCTCGGAGTTTGCCGTATATAAGGGAAGCGAAAGGATTACTGATGGTTATGTCTGCACAGGTTATGCTTTAAAGGACGGCAACGGCAACAGCTACACCGTTGTTGTCAAGGGTGATGTGGACGGAAGCGGTGAGGTGGATCTTTTTGACTGTCTGTACGTAAAGGCCATATACTATAATCAGTACCTTCCCACAGCATACGAAAAATATGCCGCCGCCGTATGTGACGGCAAAACCATTTCCATTTTTGATTATTTCCGGATAAAATCCCACTATTTCGGCATAGCGGATCTTTACGAGGAAGAATAGCAACAGGACGGATTTATGAAAAGGATTACCGCAGTTTTCTTAATATTGGCATTGGCCCTTTCTCTTTCTTCCTGCGCCAAGGAATTTGAAAAGGCCGACGAGCTGGCCGTAAAATATGTAGAGGCGCTGTTGCTTCGTGATGAGGCAGAGATGGAAAAATATGTCCATCCCGACCATAAGGACAGCGCTATCCCCGATGACGCCTTTTATGCCGAGCTGGAGGAGCAAAAGCTTCCCGTGGGGATGGAATTGACAGCCCTTGAGGCAGGCACCAAGAATTATGTTGAAAATACCTCCCTTGAGGGTACAGTGCTTCAATGCAATTACATTCTCCGTGCCAACGAGCTCTTTTACAGCGTGGAGCTTATTATTCTGGATAACGATCGGGGCTACGGCGTTGTAGCGGTGAAGATGTCCCTTAATCTGGAATATCTGGGCGCAGTGCTTTCCGAGGCATAATATGATATACGAGGAAATATATCCCCTTGTTCCCCTATATCGCTCCTTGAAGGAGGAAAAACGCCCTGTGTTTCTTTACGGAATGGGCAACGGTGCCGAGAAGATTTTTGCCTACCTTTCGGAAAAGGGTGTGGAAATAAAGGGCATTGTGGCTTCCGACGGATTTTTAAGAGGACAGTGCTTTCTGGGCTATGATGTTATTTCGATTTCTCGGGCGGAGGAGCTCTTTGGTGAGCTTTGTCTGGTTTTGTGCTTCGGTCTGGAGGGCGAAAGGTCTCACTTCCTGGGTGAAATTGCCAAAAAGCATCGTATTGTATCGCCAAACCTGCCTGTTTTCGGTGAGGGTGTGTGCGATAAGGATTATATTTTAGAGAATATGGGGAGCTTCCAACGGGTTTATGAGCTTTTGGAGGATGATGCTTCAAGGGAAATATTTTTAAACCTGCTTAAATATAATGTTACGGGGGACATAAGCTATCTCGACTTCGGCAATGATGTCAACCCTCCCGAGAGCTTTTACCGCCACAGCAAAAGGCATATCGATATAGGCGCCTATGATGGCGACACGGTGGCGGAATTTATATCCCACAGCAACAGCTATTCCGACATAATTGCCTTCGAACCCGACGGAGTAACCTTTAAAAAGCTTCAAAGGAATGTGGCGGATATTCCCAAGGTGAAGGTCGAAAACATGGCGGTTTCCCGCAGGAGCGGTTATGTTACCTTTGACGGCGGAAACGGCCGTGCCTCCCATTGCGGAGAGGGCGGTGATACCGTGGCCACTGTTTCAGTGGATGAATATTGCGGCTACACCCATATCAATGCCAAGGGTGTGGAGGTAGGCAGTATCAAGATAGATGCTGAGGGTATGGATGAGGATGTTATCTGCGGCAGTGTAAACACCCTTTATTGCTGTAAAAGCAATGTTTGTGTTGCGCTGTATCACCGTGCGCAGGATATAATAGCGCTTCCCCTGCTTTTAAGAAAGCACAATTACAGATATAAATTTTTTCTCAGAAAAAAGGAATATATCCCTGCCTGGGACGTATTTCTTTATGCAATAGACGGTTTCGGAGGTAATGATTGTGGCCTTTAAGGAAATTTCAACCAAGGAGCTAAGCACCAATGTATTTGCCGATATAGGCGATAAATGGATGCTGCTCAGCGCCGCCAAGGATGACGGCACGGTAAACACTATGACCGCCAGCTGGGGTGCCATGGGCGTTTTGTGGAACAAGGATGTTTTCTTCTGCTTTGTACGTCCTCAGCGCCACACCCACCAATTCACCGAGGAAAGCCAATATATCTCCTTTGCCTTTTTCGGCGAGGAATACAGAGATGCATTGAAGTTCTGCGGCAGTAAAAGCGGACGTGATGTGGATAAGTTTGCACACACCGGGCTTACTGTTTTCAATAAAGAGGGCAGAGTGGGCTTTGAAGAAGCGGAAAGAATTATTTACGGCAAAAAGCTCTATGCAGGTAAGATAGACAAAAATTGCTTCTTACTGCCCGAGCTGGATAAGTTTTATAAAGATGATTACCATACCGTATATATCTGTGAAATAGAAAAAATAGAGGAAAAGGAATAAGAAAATGCTTGCAAGCCAACTGATTGAAAAATTAAACGCGGGTGCCTACGATTCTGTTATCAAGGAGCTTTATCCCAATAAGGATGTTGCCGACAGACGTGCACGTTATATTACCGTTGCCGAGGAATTTCAAAAGCTTTACGGAGATATGGATGTAACCCTTTTCTCGGTTCCCGGCAGAACCGAGCTTTCGGGTAACCATACCGACCACAATCAGGGCAAGGTTCTTGCCGCCTCTGTGGATATAGATATAATTACCATTGCGGCAAAGCTGGATGAGCCCGTTGTAAAAATGAAGAGCGTGGGCTACAGAGAAGAGGTTATCGATATTTCCTCTCCCGACCCCAAGCAGGTTCGCAAGGGAAGCTCCTCCGCCATTGTGGTGGGTATTGCCGATTACTTTCTTAAAAACGGTTGCAAGGCAGGTGGCTTTGCGGCCTATTCCACCAGCGATGTTATGACCGGCTCCGGTCTGTCCTCCTCTGCCGCCTTTGAGGTTATGTGTGCGGCAGTATTCAATTATTTCTACAACGACAGCGCCCTTTCGGCAATGGATTTGGCCAAGGCGGGCAAATATGCCGAGAACGAATTTTTCGGAAAGCCCTGCGGTCTGATGGATCAGGCGGCCTGCGCATCGGGCGGATGTTTGTGGATGGATTTTGAGGACGGAGCCAACCCCAAAACCGAAAAGATAGATTTTGATATAAAGAAGCACGGCTACAGCTTGTGTATTGTAAATACCGGCGGCAACCACGCCGACCTTACCGACGATTATGCCTCTGTGCCCGCAGAAATGCGCTCGGTGGCCGCATTGATGGGCAAAAATGTATTGCGTTCCTGCGATGAAGCCGATTTTATGAATAGGATTTCCTATATGCGCACCCTTGTAGGCGACAGAGCGATAATGAGAGCTATGCACTTCTTTGCCGAAAACCGACGTGTGGATGAGCAGAAGGACGCCCTTAAAAAGGGTGATTTTGCAAGATATCTTGAATTGGCAACGGCATCCGGCAATTCTTCCTTTAAGTTCCTGCAGAATGTTTATACCAACAAAAACATAGAAGAACAGGGCATCTCCCTTGCCATTGCCATTACCGAATCCTTCGGTGCGGTTTGCCGTGTGCACGGCGGCGGCTTTGCAGGCACCATTCAGGTATACATACCTGTGGAGGATGTTGCCCGTTATAAGGAAACCATGGAAGCCGTTTTCGGCGACAATGCTTGTCAGGTATACACCATTCGCCCCTACGGCGCATCGGTAGTAGAAGCGGAAGGAATAAAAAAGTCTTAATTTGATGGAAAATGCAAAGGTATATATGCTTTTTTCCTCCTCAAAGGGGAATTCGGCATACATAAAACACGGCAGAGATGAAATTCTTATAGATTGCGGTGCCTCCGCCCGTGCTGTGGAATCTATGCTTAAGGAGTTGGGTACCTGCCTTGCCAATATTTCGGCGGTATTTATCACTCACGAGCATTACGACCACGTTAAGGGCCTTGGCACGGTAAGTAAGTATTACGGTATGCCGATATATGCTCCCGAGGGCAGCTGTGAATATATTTCTCACCACATAAACGGCGATCACCGCCTGTATGCTCTTCCCGCGGCAGGTGCGGTGGAGCTGAGAGATACGGCTCTGTGCGCCATTCCTACCCCTCACGATTCGCTGGGAAGTGTGGGCTTCCGTATAAGGGCGGGCGAGGAGAAGATTGGTTATTTTACCGACATCGGGCACCTTTCCGAGGGTGTTTTGAGAGGACTTTCGGGCTGCAGCCGTGTGGTTATAGAATCCAATCACGACATTGCAATGCTGGAAAGCGGTCCCTATCCCTATTCGTTAAAGCAACGTATTCTTGGGGCAAAGGGTCACCTTTCCAACGAGCTTTGCGCAAAGCTTCTCCCCCATCTTGCCAACCACGGCACCACCTCCTTTATGCTTGCTCACTTAAGCGAGGAAAACAATACCCCCGATGCCGCCTTTTACACCTCCCTCTGCGCCTTGCAGGATAAGGGCTTTCAGGTCAACGGCGGTGAGGCAGACTCCCTCCGCCTGGAGGTTGCCCCCGTTTGCGGTATAAAAGAATTGAAATAAAAAAGAAAAAGAGCCCAAGGGCTCTTTTTTAGTTCTTTGTCTGCTCCTGACGGTCCATCCAAACTCCGCTTTTGTCCTGAAAAACGGCATATTGTGAGGAATCGGTCAGATTGTGAAGAATGCGGCTCAGCGCCTTTCTCTCCAGCGAAATTTCGTAAGGGTATTGACTTAAAAGCTTTAAAATATCGTTCTGGCGCAGGTGAAGCTTGGAATGGGAATGGTTTTTCAGAATTTCATAAACAAATAAGGGCGCCAAGCTTTTTCTGCTGTTGGATTTCTGAGGGCGGAAAAATTCGTCAAGCTCCTCCTCGCTCATCTGCTCCATCTGCTCCAAGCGCAGGCGGATGGTGTTATCCACAAGCTCACGGGAAATGCCGTATTTGTGCAAAACAAGGGCGGCGGCAAGCTGACGGGCCTCGGTAAGTATCACGCTTTCGGGCGCATTCAGGTGAAAAAGATAGCATACTCGGCGGGCACGGATTATCACATCGTAGGCGCAAATGTTTTCTCCGATCCTCTGTTCTGCCTCCTTGTGGATATGCTCGATAAAATCATGGCGGTATTTTATCTCCTCGAGGGTGACCTCCATATCCATATATTCGGTAAGCATCTGCTTTTCAAAATCCAATAGCTTTTCGCCCTTAACGAGCTTTTCCGCAATGTATTTCACTTCGGCAACGGTGTCCAGCTTGTTGTGGATTTGGTTGTAGCGCTGTTGGTCGAAATCACCGGTTGCAATGGGGGAGAGATATTTCTCCCAAATTTCCAAAAGCTGAAGGTCTTTCAGTATTTCCTTGGGGTTTTGGCAATGGTTCAAGGCATACAAATCCTTGGAAATTGCCTTAATGGCGGAAAAAAGCTTGTTGAATTCGGTCAATATCCCTTCGTATTTGCGGATATTCCAATCCACTCTGCAACGGTAACTGCATTCCTCATCGGTGCTACCGTCTGCCCCTACCGTGCTTCCCGGTCCGTCATAGTGCCAGCCGGGGATGTAGAGAATACCGTCTTCGTCGGTGCGCTCAAACATAATGGTTATGTAGTCCTCGGGAGAAAGCAGGGTTTCGCTCATACTGTCGATAATTTTTTCTTCCATATTACACTCTCTGTATCGTCATAATATAAATGCATTATAGCAATACCTATGTCCCGAATTCGGTGCATAGAAAACCCGAAGCAAAAAACTTCGGGTTTACTTGTATTTATACTCTGTGATGTGCTTTTTAAGTGCCGTAAAGGTGGCATCGCTGATAACGTGTTCGATTTTGCAGGCATCCTCCAAAGCGGTTTTTTCATCCACGCCAAGACGGATAAGCACTTCACTTAAAACGGTGTGACGCTCATAAATCTTTTCCGCAAGACAAAGCCCCTTTTCGGTCAGGGTGATATATCCGCCGTCGTCTATGGCTATGTAATTATCATTCTTCAGACGGGCAACCCCACGGCTTACGCTGGGCTTGGAAAATCCCATGTGCTCTGCAATGTCTATGGAACGCACCTTGCTGTTTTTACTGTTTAATACGTAAATTGTTTCCAGATACATTTCGCCGGATGGCTTTATTCCCATAAGAAACACTCCAATATCAAAATATCTGCCGCTATTATAACACAAATTAAACAAAAAATCAAGCAACCCCTTTTTGTATATAATACAAATGGTAAAAAATATAGAAAAACTATTGACAAAAATGAAAAAAAGGATATATTATTATAGTAGTTAGCGATGGCTAACCATATTTTTGGCTTTTTGGTTAGTTGTGACTAACCGATAATTTATGCGGTGGTGTTGGGTATGAATTTAACGGAAGCAGAAGAGGGAAGAGAATATATCATCCGTCAAATCAATACAGAGGACGAGGAGCTTAATTCCTTTTTGTTCTCTCTCGGTTGTTACTGCGGAGAAGCCATTACCGTAGTTTCCCGTCGCAGAGGTGGTTGTACGGTATCTGTAAAGGATGCACGTTACAGCATAGACAATGCCCTTGCGGAAGCTATTATTGTTCAATAAAAAGTAAGCTGCGGCTTATTTTTTTGAAGCTTGGTTAGCCACGGCTAACTAAAGAGGGATATATAGACATTTATAAGAAAATGGAGAAAGTACAATGAGAATTGCATTGGCAGGAAATCCCAATTCGGGTAAGACAACAATGTACAATGTCCTCACGGGTGCCAACGAAAAGGTTGGTAACTGGGCAGGCGTTACCGTTGATAAAAGGGAGCGCTATGTTAAAAAAAGCTATGGAGGCAGTGAGCAGATTATTGCGGTAGACCTTCCCGGCGCATATTCCATGTCACCCTTTACAGGGGAAGAAAGCATCACCAGCTCCTATGTAAAGAACGAAAACCCCGATGTTATCATCAACATTGTGGATGCGGATAATCTCAGCCGCAGTCTTTTCTTCACAACACAGCTTTTGGAGCTTGGTATTCCCGTGGTTGTGGCCTTGAATAAAAGCGACATCGGCAAGAAAAAGGGCAATAAAATAGATGCAAAGGCCCTTTCCGAAAAGCTGGGATGCCCCGTTATCAAAACCGTTTCCACCTCCTCGGAGGGCTTGAAGGAGCTTGTCGGTGCGGCGGTTGCCTCTGTTAATGCAAAGCAAACTCCTCCCTACATACAGGGTGATATTGACCTGAACGATAAAGAGCAGGTGGCGGAGTCAGACCGAAAGCGTTTTGCTTTTGTCAATAGAATTGTAAGTGAAGTGGAAAGCCGCAAGGTGCTTACCAAGGACAGAAATCTCGGCGATAAAATCGATGCCGTCCTTACCAATAAATGGCTGGGCCTTCCTATTTTTGCCGCCGTTATGTTCCTTGTATTTTATATTTCCCAAACCACCCTCGGCACCTGGATAGCCGAAGGCGTGGAGGTGGGCGACACCTTTATCCCCGGCCTTGTTCCTCTGCTGGAAAGCTTTCAGGGCTGGGTTGGCTCCTTCTTTGAAAATGCATCTCCTCTGCTGTCGGCCATCCTTGTGGACGGTGTTATCGGCGGCGTGGTTGCGGTTGTGGGATTCCTTCCTCTTGTAATGGTAATGTATTTCCTTATTGCCCTTTTGGAGGATTGCGGATATATGTCCCGTGCGGCGGTTGTCCTCGACCCCATCTTCAAAAAGGTGGGCCTTTCGGGTAAATCGGTTATCCCCTTTGTAATTACTGTCGGCTGTGCGGTTCCCGGTATTATGGCCAGCCGTACCATTAAAAACGAGCGTGAACGCAGGGCCACCGTTATGCTTGCTCCCTTTATGCCCTGCGGTGCAAAAATTCCCGTAATCGCATTGTTTGCAGGCGCCTTCTTCGAGGATGCTTGGTGGGTAAGCGCTTTAATGTATTTTGCGGGCATTGCCCTTATATTCCTCGGCGCTTTGCTTATAAATGTTATTACCGGCTATAAAGCAAGAAAAAGCTATTTCATTATAGAGCTTCCCGAATATAAAGCGCCAAGTATTCTTCGTGCGGCGCAGTCTATGCTCCAGCGCGGCTGGTCATACATAGTTAAAGCCGGAACTATCATTCTCGTATGTAACTTCGTCGTTCACGTAATGCAG
>JAZSDB010000056.1:0-6984 GCA_045530975.1 Eubacteriales bacterium | reverse complement strand
GCCATCATACAGGCCTGAAAACCGTTTTTTACACAAAGATATATAGCCGATGCGGCAACGGCAGTTTTACCGCTACCCACATCGCCCTGCAAAAGCCGAGCCATGGGAACATCTTTTTCCATATCGGAAAAAATATCCTTTACCGCACGCTTTTGCGCATTGGTCATTTCAAAGGGAAGGTTTTCAAAAAAATTCTTTATACCCGTATTTTTCAGCACCAGAGAATGGGCCTCGCCCTCTCGTGAAACCGAGCGCATACGGGAAAGAGCAAGACGGAACACCGCAATTTCGGCATAGGCAAGAGTGCGCCGTGCCTCCCAAAGCTCATTTGGGTTATGAGGGCAATGCATTATCCTTACCGCTTGGCCTCGGGAAAGAAGGTTCCATTCTTTTATAATATTGTGGGGCAGTATTTCGGGCAGACTGTCGGCAAGGGACAGCGCCGAGGATACTGTGGCGGTGATGATTTTTTGTGTAAGGGGAGGGCTCATACGGTAAACGGGAACATAATAGGGCAATTCTTCCCCCTTGAGCACGCTTTCCAGCTTGGGTGCTACCATTTCCCTGTTGTACAGCCCCACCTTCATAGTTCCGTAAACACGGAATTTTCTTCCGGGAGTGAGAGCTTTGGCGGTATAAGGAGTATTGAAGAATACCATATCCATACTTCCGCTTTCATCGTAAACCGTGGAGCGGAAAACCGTCATATTCCCTCTCAAGCGCTTGGGCATACCGGTTTCTCTCACGGTAACCATAACCGAGCAAAGCTCGCCGTTCAGCGCATCTGCAATAGGAATAACATTGCCCCGCTCCTCGTATTTGCGGGGATAGAAGGACAACAGGTCCCCTACCCTTTCTATACCGAGCCGTTTGAATGCAGCGGCACGGGCCTCGCCTACGCCCTTTACATATTGAATTGGGGTATCCAAGGTAAGATTAACCGCCATTTCGGCTCCTTTCCCGCAAATGCGTTTAGTTATTCAAGGTAATTCTGCTGAAATTCACACCTGCCGAGGTGAAAGCATTTATTTCCCTCTCGCCGTGGGTGAAAATAAATATCTGATGCTTTGCCGATGCCGCACCCAAGGCCTTTGCCATCATCATCAGGCGCTCATCGTCCATTCTCACAAAGGCATCATCAAGCACCATAGGCATAGAAGCGCCGTTATAAAGAATATCGGTAAGGGCAAGGCGCAATGCGATATATGCGCTGTCACGGGTGCCTGCGGAAAGATATTCACAGCTCTTGGAGAAATCCTCGCCCACCGTCATGGAAAGATGGGTATCAAGCTCCAGCTTGCTGTATTTTCCGCCTGTGGCCACAGCAAAATAAAGCTCTGCTCTGTTGGCAATACGGGGCGCCACCATACCCTTCATATCATTGGAGGCCTCCTCGATATATTTCATAGCGGTTTCATAGGCGCTGTGCTTGATTTTAAGCTCGGCAATACGCCCGTCGAGAGCATCTCTTTTTCCCACCAAAGTGGAAAGGTCACCGCATCTTGCATCCAGAGAAGCGCAGGTTATTTCCTGTGCATTTATCTGCTCGGTAAGCATGGAAATCTGACTGTTGCACAGTCTTATTCCCTGCTCTACAATAATTCTGTCCCTTTGGGGCTCAGTGGCACCCTTTGCCTTTTCGGCAAGCTGCTCCACGTCAATGCCCTGCAAGGTATTATCCAGCTCATCCTTCTTTGCCTGCCAGAGAGCACGGCATTTTTCGGATTCGGAAAGGTAGGTGCGGATGGCCTCTATCTGAGCGGAATAGTTTTCGCCCTCGGCCTCCTTCAAGCAGGCGTCGATGGCACTCTTCAAACTATTTTCCAGCTCAGAAATATCCTTTTCCTGAGCGGCCACGCTTTCTCTGATGGCGGTGATGCCTTTATCCTCCTGAGCAAGAGCTCTTTCGGTTTCCTCGGAACGGGAAAGGGCAATAATAAAATCCTTCATTTTTGCAAAGCCGTATTTACTTGCGGGGTTCTTACCCATAAACACAGCACCGACAACGGCAAAGGCCGCCGCCACACCGAAAACACTTGCGCCCACCATACCTGCAAGCGCCGTAAGGGCCACACCTGCCACGGCGGCAACGCCTGCAAGAGCAAGGAACAGCACACCCTTTTTTCGGTTGCCCTCATACATCGCCATAACCGCTTTACCCTCGGCATAGGTAAAGGGCCTTTGAGAAAGGAGTGCCGATTTCTTTTCCTCGGCATTTTTCAGACTGTCTTGCAGTGACCGAAGCTTTTGCTGTTCAACAACAAGACGTGTATTCAGCTCCGCAAGGCGGGAAACATCCACTCCGTCGGTATCCTTAAAGACCGAGGCGGCGCTTTCGTATTCCTCACGCAGAAGCTCCTCCTCCTTAAGCAATCGGTTAATGTTTGTCAAGCGGAGAAGAGCATCGTATTTTTCAATATTCTCCCTTTCCTTTTCAAGGGATGCAAGATTGGCCTCCGCCTTTTCCAGATTGGCTCTCTTTATCTTTATTTCCTCACGCAGACGGTTTACCTCATTACGGGTGCCCGAGGTGAGAGAAAGGGTTTCCTCTATGGCATCTCTTTCGGCAATCATTTTGGGAATTATGCCGTTGCCTGCCTTACCCACAAGCTCGTTTTTACATTTTTTCAGCTTTTCCTTTGCTTTTTCCGAGCCCACCTGCTCATCGGCACTTATTGCGATATTTTGCAATCTCTGCGCCACAATATCATCCTTATTCTGAGGAAGAGTGAGCTGACGGAAAAACAAGGTGCGCGAAAAAACATCCTCGCCAACGCCGAAAAACACTTCTCCGGGCACGGCGCCCGAAAATTCGCTGCTACCCGTTGTACGGTTTATTATCTCAACGCTTTCCTTGCCCGAGGGGGTGCAAATACGGCTTACGGTATAGCGCTTACCGTCTGCGGTGAGGGTTATACTTCCCTCTATTGCCTCTCCGCCCCAGGGGAGATAAAGCTTTTTATCGTTTTCGGAGAGGGTTTGGGCTCTGCCGTTTACAAAACCGTAAAAGACAAATCTTATAAAGGCAGCAAGAGTAGTCTTTCCGCTTTCATTGGGGGCAGAAAGGATATTCAGGCCTTCGTTGGCCTTCACAACGGTATTTTTAAGCTTACCGAAGGCGGTTATTTCAATTTTTTCTATGGTAACATTCATAGCAGTCACCTCAATTATAGTCGGAAACGGCACGGTCTTCCAAGGCAGCAATGCCGTATTTTGCCGCAAGAGCAAGAATTCGGTATTCATCGGAATCCTCGGACAGCTTTTCCATTTCCGCCAAAAGCTTACGGTAGAAAACTCCCTTGAGGGTGTTTTCCGCTTCGATGGCCTGCATATCGGGGCGGAGCACCGTTTTATCCTCTATTTCTATATAATAAGGAAATTCATAGCCCCTGCCGATTTCATTGGGGAGAATAACAAAGGCATTTTTCGGCTCGCCGATAAGAGTTAAACGCAAGGCGGTATCATCGGTGTACTGACGGATGGACTGACGGATAATGTCCAGTGCCTCCATCTTGTCCTCCGCCTTGGAAATATCCACCTTTTCCCATTCATAGCGGGATTTTGAAAAGCGCTTGAAGCTCATCTCCACCCTGCCCTTTTCAACCACACCGCACATTGCGCCGTGGTAGCCGGGCTCGTCAAAGCTTCTTCCCTCTATACAGCCGGGATAGCAATAATAAACTCCGTTTTCGCAGAGCAAGCCGGAGGGCTTATGGATATGTCCCAATGCGATATAATCAAAGCCCGATTTTCCGATATCCCTTACCGTAATGGGGCCGTTGACCGAAGAGGGTGCGCCCAAATCGCCATGGCAAACCAAAATATTTACCCTGCTTTTATCACGTATAGTCCATCCCTCAACGGGGCTGGACAGCATATCTCGCGAGCCAAAGCCAAGTCCGTAAACATCCACGCCCAGTTCGTCCAACGAAACAATCTCTCTTTCACGGCCGAAAATATGTACGTTTTCGGGAAACTCGGTGGTTTCATAGGGAGAGGATGCCGAAAGGGGGTCGTGGTTGCCGGGAGTGATAAAAATATGCATATCCTTGCATTTTGCAAACTCACGAACCAAAAGCTCACGGGTATCTCGGGTTACGTATTCTCCGTCAAAAAGGTCTCCGCTGATAAGAAACAAATCCGCCTTCATTTCACGGGCGAACATCAAAGCCGATGTAAAGGCGGCACGAAGCTCTGTTCGGCGCTTCTCCGCCTCACCGGGCGAGAAAAGCGAAAAGGGTGAGTCTAAATGTATATCGGCACAATGAAACACCTTTGCCATTTTTATCTACCTCCGTTTATAAGCATATAAAAGCCGACATTGTACCCCTTACCGCACCCTGACGGCGGTGAGAGAAAAATTTATCGCCATTGCATTTGGTGCAAATATCGGCTATCGAAATATTTTCTTCCTTTATTCCTGCCTCCTGCAGGATAAATTTATTGGCCAGATTTAAATCCAGTATATATTTATCGCCCAAAGCATCGAAAAAAGCGGAATATCGGGGCGAAACGGCAGTAAATTCATTTAAAAGCTCACTGCCCACCTCGTAACAGCATTTACCGATACAGGGGCCGATTGCCGCAAGGATGTTTTCCCTTTTGGCGCCCTGCTTTTCCATAATATCAATGGCATTTTTTGTTATACCGCCCACTGTACCCCGCCAGCCGGCATGAACGGCGGCACACACTCCCCTGCTCACATCACAAAGCAAAACAGGAACACAATCGGCAGTACGCACCGAAAGGAGAAGATTTTTCTCGGAGGTGACCATTCCGTCGGTGCCTTCACTGAATTGGGGCAGAGTCAATCCTCTGCCTCCGTCCCTTTCATCAACCAACACCACATTGGTGGTATGGGTTTGAACACTGCGGCACACTCTTTTTTCATCCAGACCGAAAAGAGATGCGGCAATACGGTGGTTTTGGAAAACATTTTCAAAGCTGTCCTTGATTTCACCGTTGCCAACAGCAAAATTCAAGCTGTCAAACTCACCCTCGCTTACACCGCCCAAACGGGTGAAAAAGGCGTGTCTGACACCTGCATCGGAAAGCAATCGGCTTTGATAATAGGGCAATTTACCCTCTATATAAACAAAATCTCTATGCAAATCTAACCCTCTAATCTTTTTCCAACTAATACTCGGCAAAGGCCACAAGGCCACAATGCAACAGTTCCCGAATATAACATTCAGGATTCATAATACTCTCCCTCATAGGGATATCTGACAGCCAGGTCGGGGCGGTATCCATGAATATACTTTTCAAACAATTCAATAGAGCGAGGTCCGCCTATGGTGATGGCCTTTTCCTTGGAGGATGCGCCCTTTTTCTTGGGATGCACGTGATATTTTTCGGTAAACACCGCAAGATAGGTGATTTTTCTTCTTCCGTGATTGTGGGTGTAGCGATATTCGGTGCACATCTCAGCATCGGTTATGCTGTCCCACCTATGGAGTTCCTTATGCAGAAAAAAGCGAAAGCCGTCCTTATCGAAAATCGTTATACTGCAGAACCCTTTATACAATAAATATACCGATAACACTGCCAAAAAACCAAAGGACACTTTAAAGTATATTCCGTTTATAAATATGGCGATGGCAGTCATTATTGGGAGCATTATCCCCGACGCCACGATGGTCGGAAGCGCATCAAGGCATTCACACGTTCTGTCTCTGTACATAAAATCACTCCTTTTCACTTATTGATTTTACCATTTAAATCACATACTGTCAACAGAAAAAGGCCCGCTAAAATGCGGACCTTTTTTCGGAAAACCATAATTTATTCGGCAGTTTCTTCGGTTGCGGGAGCTTCTGCTGCTTCAACAGCTTCTTCGGAAGCTTCTTCGGAAGTGGCTTCTTCAGCAGTGTCCTCGAGAAGTGCACGGATGGAAAGAGAAAGTCTCTTTCTTTCAAAATCAGCAGCGGTGATCTTAACAGTTACCTTATCGCCAACCTTCAATACGCTTGCAGGGTTGGAAATGGGCTTATTGGAGATCTGGCTGATGTGGATAAGACCGTCCATATCGGGGAAGATTTCTGCGAATGCACCGAAGGGCATAAGAGAAACGATGGTTGCATCAACAACGTCACCGATATTGTAGTTCTTTGCAAAGATAGCCCAAGGATCATTTTCCTCGGTCTTGTAGCCGAGAGAAATTCTCTTCTTTTCCTTGTCAACAGCTTTGATGTAAACGCTGATGGTTTCACCCTCGGTCAATACCTCGGAGGGCTTCTTCAGTCTGCCCCAAGAAAGCTCGGTGATGTGGAGCATACCGTCAACAGGGCCAAGGTTGATGAAAGCGCCGTAGCTCATAAGAGCACGAACCTTACCTTCAAACTTGTCGCCTTCCTTAACGTTAGCGAAGAATTCCTCTTCCAACGCCTTGCGGTTGATCTTGTTGGATGCCTTGATAGAGCCCACAGCTCTCTTCTTCTGGTCGTTAATGTCGATAATCTTGAAGCTTACGGACTGACCTTTGAGAGTTTCAAGCTCTTCTCCCTTGGGAACACCGGTCTGGGAAGCAGGAATGAATACCTTGTTGGGACCGTAAAGAGCGATAACGCCTGCATAGCCCTTTTCGTTCTTGATGATTTCCTTAACGGAACCTTCAAGAAGCTCACCGGATTCTGCAGCGGCCTTGATCTTTTCCCAATACTTGTGCTGGTCAATTTTCTTCTTGGAAAGCTGAACAGTACCGTCGGAATCGCTGAACTTGCCGCAGATAACTTCTACTTCATCGCCAACCTTGAAAAGCTCGTGAAGATCAACGCCGCTTACGGCGGTGATCTCATCGTACGGGAGAATACCCGTATGCTTTGTGCCAAGGTCAACCTTTACCTCGGTAGCACTGACTGCAGACACAATTCCTGTTACCCTTTCACCTGTATTTAAAGTTTTGAATGACTGTTCGAGCATCTCAGCAAAGCTGAGTTCCTCTCTTGTGATGTCTGACATCTTGTTGTGTACCTCCTGTATTAT
>JAZSDB010000201.1:0-1932 GCA_045530975.1 Eubacteriales bacterium | reverse complement strand
CGATCCGACTTATACTGCCGCCGCAGATGCCTTTACCTCGCTGGCGATAAGCGCCAAATCCTTTTTCACTTTATTCTTACGGATACCGCAGTGCACGCCTCCTGCGATAAAGCCCTTTGCGGCTGTAACGCCGCCTTCAATTATTTTCATAGTCATCTCCGTTATATGTCAAGTCCCGTGGCTTCATCCACGCCCAACAGGATGTTCATATTTTGTATCGCCGCACCCGATGCGCCCTTGCCCAGATTATCAAACCTGGCCACAAGTAAAATTCTTTCATCGTTGCCGCATACGGTTATCTGCATATCATCCCTGCCCGAAAAAGCAGAAGCAGACAAAAATCCCTCTTCGTCGGCATTTTCGGCAAAGGAAACAAGTCCCCTTGTGTAATAGCTCTTGTAAACATCTGCTATGTCACCGAGATTGCCCTTGATTTCATCGGCAAAAAGCGAAATTGTTACCTCCATTCCCGAATAGAAGGGAGCCACAATAGGACAAAATACGGGAAGATTCTCCAATCCGCAAACCGCCTTCATTTCCTTTAAATGCTTGTGCTGCTGTGTCAGCCCGTACATTCTGGGAGCATCCAAAAGAGGACTTCTTTCGGGTGATTCATATTCGGCAATCATCTTTTTGCCGCCGCCGGAATAACCGGTCAGTGAGGTACAGCAAAGCTTTGCGTCGGCAGGAATTATCCCCGCTCTGACCAGCGGCTCTGCCAATGCTACAAATCCGCTTGCGTGACAGCCGGGATTGGCCACACGCTTGGAGGCAGCCACCGCACCGTAATTTTCACCGCCCTTAAGCTCGGGAAAGCCGTAGGTCCATTGAGGATTTACTCTATGAGCGGTAGAGGTGTCGATAATGGCAACATTACTGCCCGAAGCAAGCTCAACCGCCTCCACAGCCGCTCCGTCGGGCAGACAGAGAAAGGCGATTTCGGCGCTGTGCAAAGCATCCCTGCGGGCATTTGTATCCTTGCGAAGCTCATCGGGAAGAATTATTAAATCTATATCCTTACGGGCACTCAAGCGTTCATAAATACGCAAGCCCGTTGTACCGGCGCTGCCGTCGATAAATACTTTTGTCATTTCAGTTCTCTTTCCACAAATTCTATCTGCATTTCCACCGAGGAAAGGGAGGTTCCGCCTACGGAAATGCGCTTGCTTACGCAGGTTTCAAGGGAGATTTCATTGTAAACATCCTCTTCAAAGAGGGGAGAATAGGTTTTGTATTCCTCCAGGGAAACATCCTCGAGAACACAGTTTTTCTTAATGCATTCCGCCACAATGGTGCCCGAAATCTTATAGGCACTTCTGAAAGGAAGTCCCTTCTTTACCAGATAATCGGCAAGGTCGGTGGCGTTTATAAAGCCCTCCTGAGCGGCACGCTTCATATTTTCGGGAAGCACCGTCATGGTGGCTATCATGGGAGCGGCAACCGAAAGGCACATCTTAACGGTATCAACCGCATCAAACACACCCTCCTTATCCTCCTGCATATCCTTGTTGTAAGCAAGAGGAAGGCCCTTGAGAGTAGTCAATATACCCATAAGGTCGCCGTAAACTCTGCCGGTTTTACCTCTGATAAGCTCTGCCATATCGGGGTTTTTCTTCTGAGGCATTATAGAGGAGCCGGTGGTGTAGGCATCGGAAAGCTCTACAAACTTGAATTCCCAGCTGGACCAAAGGATGATTTCCTCGGAAAGACGGGAAAGGTGCATCATAAGCACAGAGCAGCAGGAAAGAAACTCCACTGCAAAATCTCTGTCGGAAACACCGTCTATGCTGTTAAGCGCAATGCTGCCAAAGCCAAGCTTTTCCGCTTCAAAATATCTGTCGGTTTCGTAGGTGGTGCCTGCCAGAGCGCAGGAGCCGATGGGAGAAACGTTCATACGCTTCTTCATGTCGGAAAATCTGTCCACATCAAGTC
>JAZSDB010000233.1:0-1688 GCA_045530975.1 Eubacteriales bacterium | reverse complement strand
GCAGTGCTTCTCGGCCGCTACGGCGCATACCTTGCAGGCGGCTTCTGTATGATAGGCCACATTTTCCCTGTGTATTACCGCTTTAAGGGCGGCAAGGGCGTTCTTACCGCCGCCACAATGATATTGATTATCGACCCTTTTATCTTCTTGGTGCTTTTCATCATCTTTGCGCTGGTGCTCCTTATCACCCGCTACGTGTCCCTTTCCTCCATCATTGCCGCTGTCAGCTATCCTGCTGTCATCAGAGTGACCTACGGTATGGAACACGCCTTCGAGCTCTTCTTTGCTCTCTTTGTGGGCTTTGTGGTAATCTTTATGCACCGCACCAATCTTTACCGCCTTTTCAATAATCAGGAAAGTAAATTCTCCTTCCGTAAAAAGCCCGAGCCCAAGGAAATTATGGATATGGAGGACAAGGAAAACGATTCCGACAACACCTACTATCCCCCTGCCACCGAAAAGGGAAGGAAAAAGAAAAAATAACTGCACAAACCGAAACCCGATTAAAAACCGTGGTTTTTAATCGAGAGCGTCAGCGAATAGAAAGGAAGTGAGAATATGCCCTTAGCAGAAAAGGTACGCCCAAAAAGCTTTGATGAAGTGGCAGGACAAAAGCACCTGCTCAGCAAAGGTGCACCCTTCCGCCGTATAATCGAAAGCGGTCATATTCCTTCCTTGGTTTTCCACGGCCCTCCCGGTACGGGAAAAACCACTGTTGCAGATATTGTTGCAAAAAAATGCGGTAAGGAATTTCACCGCATAAATGCCACCGTTGCCTCTCTTTCCGATATAAAAGACATACTTTCCATGTCCCACAGTATAACCGCTCAGGACGGAATAATTCTTTATATCGATGAAATACAGTATTTCAATAAAAAGCAACAGCAATCACTGCTGGAATATGTGGAGGACGGCCGTGTAACCCTTATCAGCTCCACCACCGAAAATCCCTTTTTCTCCCTCTATCCCGCACTTCTTTCCCGCTCTACCGTTTTTGAGTTCAAGCCCGTGGATGCCGAGGATATGCTTCCCGCTTTAAGACGTGCCTTTGATATCTGTAACAGCGAGCAGGGCAATATAAAGCAGTGCTCCGACGATGTGCTGATGACCATTGCAAGAGGGTGCGGCGGTGACGTAAGAAAGGCAATCGGTGCCCTCGAAAACGTATATTTCTCCTCCGATGACGTGCTGTCGGCAGAGCTGGCAAACTCCCTGTCCCAAAGGTCGGGCATCCGCTTCGATAGGGACGGGAATGAGCATTACGACCTTTTGAGCGCATTCCAGAAATCAATCCGTGGGTCGGACCCCGATGCGGCGATTTTCTATCTTGCACGAATTCTTGAGGGCGGCGATTTAATATCTGCCTGCCGTCGCTTGATGGTTATCGCCTGCGAGGATGTGGGCTTGGCCTATCCTATATGTATACCAATCGTAAAGGCCTGTGTGGATATAGCCAATTCTGTGGGCCTGCCGGAGGCATCTCTGCCGCTGTCCGATGCGGTAGTGCTTCTTGCCACCGCCCCAAAATCAAATTCCGCCCACGATGCTTATGCGGCAGCCGTGGAGGCGATAAACAGCGGAAAGGGTAGGGACATTCCCTCCTATCTCAGGGATACCCACCGCCCCGATGCGGATACGGGATATAAATATCCCCACTCCTATCCCAACCACTATGTTGCACAGCGCTA
>JAZSDB010000065.1:0-2772 GCA_045530975.1 Eubacteriales bacterium | reverse complement strand
GTTTATACCGCCCGTGACGGTTATAAGTTTGCAAGCGATGTTGAGTATAGCTTTGACAGAGGCAGGCCCGATAGCATTGAATTGTCCGATGACAGAAAGACCTTAACGGTTATCTGGGAATTTGATGTAAGCGATGTTGTTTTCATAGACAACGTGACCTTTTTCGATGCCGATTCCGGCGGCTATCTTGATTGGCTTTTGCCTGATATCAGCAAAGGTCTTACCGATTGTTATCAGTTAGAAGTGGATGCCGATGCTCCTTACAGAGAAACCGACTGCTCGGGCTGGCGAGATGAAAACGACAAGCCCGTAAGCGAGCTGTCGAAGGAAAATGTTTATTTCTTCCGTCAAACCTATACCATAAAAAACAGCGATACTCACCAATTCGCCAAGGATGTTACCTCTGTTGTGGAAGGTCTTTCCGAGGGCGGATATACCGCCGAGGTTCAATGGGTTTCGGGAGAAGAAATAATTGTTAGCTATATTTTTGCCGAGGGTTATGGCAGAGGCACGGGTAAAACCAAGGATGCGCCTGTCAAGTGTAATTCCTTTTTCGCTCTCAAGTGGGCCTTGGAAAACCCCAACATCCAATATATCGAGCTTGGCGATTGTGAAAATACTGTTCCCCTTGTTAAAAAGCAAGCGGGCGACAAGGATACCTATCTCAATGCCATTACGGTCAAGGATAATAAATATCTGACCATTTCGGGCGATGCGGAATTTACTGCCATTTCGGTTGATGAAACCGCATATTTCCCCTATAAAGATTTCATTTGCGTTCCCGAGGGAGCAAAGCTTGTGGTTGACGGTCAAGGCACAATTACCTATAACGGCTACCACACCAAAACCGACAATGCTGTATTTACGGTTCGATACGGCGAGCTCACGATTGACGGCTGTACCGTAAACGGCGTTGTAACGAAGAGCGGCGCATATTCTGCCGCAATTACCGGCTTCAGGGGCAATATTACCATCAAAAACGGCACCTTTAACGGATATAATCTTGGTTCCGCAGGAATCGGTGCAGTAATGGTATTGGGCGGCGACACCCTTATCGAAAACGGCAGGTTTGAGGTTTTGGGCGCAGGCGTTGAGAATTACGGCTTTATGGTAATGTCTTCAAACAGCGATGTAACAATTGAGCGAGGCGCATTCTATTCAAAGGGTATAAAAATGCCCACCGACAGTATGTCGCTTTCCAGATATGCAGATTCCGGCAACCACGTTGCAATGATTGGCACTACTGTCTACGAAACCTATGATATCACCCAAGCGGACATAGATAACCGCTACGTTACACCTCTCAGGATTTGTAAAATCGTAAAAACCGCAACCCTCGATGTTAACACACCCGTAGCAGGCAAAACCGTTGACACCACACCCGAGGTCTCCGAGGGTATTAAGGTAAAATCGGTTAAATGGTATGCCAACGGCTCGAAAATTGCTATGTCGAGCAGCGCCTCCTTTGCTTTAAACTCCACCTATTCGGTAGTAATTACCATCGAGGCGGAAGAAAACAGCGTTCTTGGCGATATAGATATTTTCAAGGGCAAGATAAACGGTAAATCCGCCACCGTCACCTCGGTTTCGGGCGGTTACGAGCTGTCCTTTAATTTCGGTCAATGCAAAAACACCATTACAACCGTTTATCTTACAGGGCTCACCTCTCCTGCGGAATTTGAACTCCCCGATTATAGTCTAATCGCAGATACCCAATCCTACGACCATGTTTCTCTCAGCACCGCTTTATGGTATGAGGACGGCGTTCTGATGGATTCCGATGCAAGATTCAAGCATAACAGCTATTACGTTGTTAAGATTCCCGTATGGGCGAAATCCAACAATATTTTCAATGTGGATGCCGAAGGCATACCTATGCTGGATTGCTATATCGACGGAATTAAAGCATATTCCGAAAGCTACGAGGGTTACAGCACAACAAAATATGCCCTTATCGTTCTGGAGCTTGGATACCTGAATGGAACCGTTATCGAGAATGCTTCGTTATCCATAGAGCTTCCCGTGGCAGGACAGACTCCTCATTATAATGCAACCAATATCGGCAATACCGATGAATATTATATCGATGAAAGCCAAAACAGTTGGTATGAGGAATACGTCGGTCCCAACACAGGCGTGTGTACCTACTATAAAATACGCGGTGTATCTTGGTACGACGTGACCGCCGGCGACAAGGTATATGAAAACGAAACCTTTATCGCAGGCCATACCTATAGCGTGAGCATAGAAATCCGCAGCCGTGAGGGATATGAATTTTTATTCAAAACGGTACCTTTTGGCGACAATTTGATTCTTTCCGCAACGGTAAACGGTGAAGCGGCAGAGGTAATAGAACACGGCACCATACAGGAGCTTCAGACCGCTCAAACCGTCACCTATACCTTTGTTTGTCAGCCGGTTGTTGTAAGTGAAATAGAAATAATCGATTTTTCATTCCCGACAGCAAACAAAACCCCCGATTATACAATGACCTTCGGTAGCGACCTTTATCAGCTGGATACCGATTTCGGCACCAATAATACGGGTATCGAATGGTATACGGGCGCAGGAGATCTTTTGTCTCCCTCCGATACCTTTAAAGCGGGCGAAACCTATATGATGCGTGTCCGTTTTGTGCCCGTGGCCATCGATGGCACCGATATGTGCAAATTCTATAACGGAACCTGCATATATATTAACGGCGAAAAGGTTAAGGAAACCAACAGCAACCATATCAATAAGCATACAAACAAAATGGAGCTGTTCTATTAC
>JAZSDB010000171.1:0-3363 GCA_045530975.1 Eubacteriales bacterium | reverse complement strand
GAAGCATTGTATATCATCCGCAAATTGTTGCGGTATATCATCAAGCCGCAGGGAAATGCACGCTGGCGCGTGATGAGATACAAGGGCGGCTCACCTCCCTTGATGATATACACGACTGCGTCGTGATGATATGCCAAGCCTGCAGCTTGGATAAACAAAAAAGGAACTTTTGGTAGACAAAAGTTCCTTTTTTGTTGGTGCGGATGACAGGACTTGAACCTGCACGCATAAGCACCGGTTTCTAAGACCGGCTCGTCTGCCAGTTCCGACACATCCGCATATAGTATTTCTTTGCGCCCGATTATTCTATCACATCTTTTCCCCGTTGTCAATCGCAAATAAAGAGTCGAATATCGACAAGCCGACTTTTTTAATGTAAACTTATACGGAAATTTGCTTTTTAAGAGGATTTTATGTTTGAAGAAATAATCGCACCGATAAGCGATGCCCTTTACAGTTGGATATTGATTGCGGTACCGGTCCTCAGCGGACTTTAGCAGACATCACCATGGGCGGTATGACCTTGATAAACATTCCCGTGATAATTATTTTAAGCAAATATGCGCTCCGTGCTCTCAATGATTACCAAAAGCAGAAGAAGCAGGGGTTGGACCCCGTCTTCCACTCCAAGGACATCGGTATCACCGAGGAACTGGATTATTGGAAATAACCCATTATAAACAGCAAAAATCCCTTTGTTTTTCTCAAAGGGATTTTCTTTTTTGCTTTATTCTTCTTTCATATCGTCCTTAAGCACTGCCAGATATTCGGCAGTAACGATACCGGCGGGAAGAGCAACTACGGCAATGCCGAAGAATGACGAAATCATGGCAACCGCACGACCTATTACCGTTACGGGATAAATATCGCCATATCCCACCGTGGTGAGAGAAACGGTGGACCAATAAACCGCATCGAAGAAGGTATCGAAGGACTGGGGCTCCACGTTGAACATAATTATAGCGGAAACCGCAATATAGCCCAAGGCCAGCGCACCCACGGCCGCAAGGGGCTTTTTGGATTTTTTAAGTATATCCAATATAAAGCGCACGTTTTTGGAATAACGGCAGATACGTATAATTCTGAATACGGTAAGGGCCTTTGTTATATCCGAGCCCTCGAAAAGATGAAACACCGAGGTAACCAGCGCAAAAATGGAAAGCAGGTCGATAACAGAAATCGCACGGATAGGATAGCGAACAAAGGATGTCCAATGGTGGATTTTAAACTTATAATCTGCAGTAAACCACCGCAACAGAAAGTCCAGCGCAAAAATGCACAGACAGGTGCAATCGATATAATAAAAGGCGGGAGTCTGAACCTTTGATGTGGTGGGGATGATGCTTGCAAGGATGGCCACCATCATTATAAACCGATAAACACGGGCAGATGCGCCACGATGAAAATCGTGGACCGTCATATATATTCGTTTTCTCATTTTCAACCTCTGTTTTGTATGTATCTACGATTTTAGCACTTTTTTTAATTTTGTCAATAAAATCTCCTTTTTATTGACAAATATACAGGAAAAGCTTATAATTATTTTATAAAATAAAAGGAGAACAGATATGTATTGTATAAAATGTGGCGCCACCCTGCCCGAGGATGCCGCCTTTTGCAGCAAATGCGGCGCTCCCATCGAGCAGGCATTGGGCAAAGAAGAGCTGACCGATACCCCCTTTGAGGGTGCCGAGGAAACCGTAAATACCGAGGAAGCCGTAAATACCGAAGACGCTGTAAACAACGAAAGCCCCGAAGCTTCCGATAACCAAAGCACTGCCGAAAACGACAACTATTTTACTCCCGAGGAATCGGAAAGCCCGGTAATTTTTCAAGGTGAAAAACTCCCCCCGAAAAAGAGCAAGCTTGCCCGCATATTAAAATCGGTTGTTGCCACCTTTCTTGCTGCCGCAATCCTGCTTATCGTTGTGGCTATAATTGCCACCCGTGATGAAATCTCCAATGAAGAGCTGGAGGGCGAATGGGTAATCGAAACCGAAATAAACTACCTTTTCACCGTGGCGCTGGAAAATATGAATGAAACCGACGACGGACGTCAGCTTTTAAGCTTTTTCAGCAAGGTAGACAGCAATGCCACCGTTAATCTCTATTACGATTTTGACGATGACGGCACAGGCGAATATGAAGTGGACGAGAAAAATGTCCGTGACGCATATTCTGATTTTTTTGATGACCTTTCGGTTTATGCCAAGGAAATCGGTGTTGAGCGTTTTGCTCAGGAAAGCGGCTTGTGGTCGGCCTCCGAGGTGAAGACAATGCTTAAGGTTTACACCGAGGATCAGATTGTTGATTTGTGCGTGGATGCCTGGAAAAAGCAGATTCCCGAAATGGTTAAATCCATGGATTTGCAGGAAGTCAAGGTAGCATACGAAGTCGACGGCGACAAGCTCTACCTTTCGGAAAACACCGCCGACGCCCGCAAGGATGGTTATATTGTGATAGAATATGACAGCGACAAGGAAACTATTACTGTTATCGAGGCAAAGGCCTTTGACAACGGTGCCTCCATCAAGGGCAAAAAATGGGTTCGTGAAAACCACTGATACAAAAACAAAAGAACGGAAAATTTCCGTTCTTTTTTGTTGCTTTATCATTCGGCACGCTTGCCCAGCATATAAACCTGCTCTTCCTTAAAGCTCTTCCAATTGCCCTCCATAATGGCGGCACGAATTTTTTCCATAAGCTTATTATAGAAATAGAGGTTGTGGATAACGCAGAGGCGCATACCCAGAAGTTCTCTCGCCTTGAAGAGGTGACGGATATATGCACGGGTGTAGGATTTACATACGGGACAATCGCAATTGGGATCGATGGGGCGGGAGTCCAGCTGGTACTTGAAGTTATTAAGATTCATTATACCCTCGCTGGTGAAAAGATTACCGTGGCGGGCATTTCTTGAGGGCATTACGCAGTCAAAGAAATCAACACCTCTGTCAACCGCCTCCAGAATATTAACGGGAGTGCCCACGCCCATAAGATAGCGGGGCTTGTTTTTAGGCATATACGGTTCGCAAACCTCGATAATACGGTACATTTCATCGGCAGTTTCGCCTACCGCCAGACCGCCCAAGGCATAGCCGGGAAGGTCAAGCTGAGCGATTTCCTGCATGTGACGCACACGTATGTCATCATAAATACCGCCCTGACCGATACCGAAAAGGAGCTGATTGCGGTTGATGGTTTCGGGCAGAGAATTCAATCTGTCCATCTCCTTCATACAACGGTAAAGCCAACGGGTGGTTCTGTCCACGGAGTTGCTTATATATTTATGCTCTGCAACCGACGAGGGGCATTCGTCAAACGCCATGGCAATGGTGGAGGCAAGCTTAGATTGAATCTGCA
>JAZSDB010000182.1:0-10974 GCA_045530975.1 Eubacteriales bacterium | reverse complement strand
CTTGACATATTTTAAATCCTTCTTGACATATTTTCAAAAAGGTGTTAAAATAGCTTGGAATTCATCATGCGGGCATGGTGGAATTGGCAGACACGTTGGATTTAGGTTCCAATGGCTTAGCCGTGCAGGTTCAAGTCCTGTTACCCGTACCAGAAAAGAAACAACCTTTGTCTACCAAGACAAAGGTTGTTTCTTTTCAACTAAATCCACCCTGTCGGGTGGGTGAAATCATCTTCGATGATGAAATCCCCTTCGGGGATGAAATCCGCCTCGACGGCGGATGGGTGGATTTAATTTCATCTGCGAAGCAGATTTCATCCGAGCGTTGCTCGGATTTCATCGGGCCCCGCGGGATTTCATTGAAAATCGTAGAAAACGGTGTTTGATTTCAAAAGTTTTCATATAAAAAAGGACCTTCAGATGAAAGTCCTTTTTTGTTTTTATTAACTTCGGTTGATGACAAAACTAACCCTTCCTAATTTGTCCTCGTCGCCAAAGAAGAAATAGGCATATCCGTCCACATCGGAAAGAAATCCCGTGGAATTATCCAATGGGTCGAACTGCAACAGCAATTCCTTCTCCTCATCGGGCTCGAAGGAAGGTATGCCGAAAAGCTTTGTTCCCTCAAAATCCTCCTCGACCTCCGAAAAGGTCATTAAATGGGCTTTTGTAAGATGGGCAAAATGGGGGTCTATTTCATTAAAGCCGTCAAAAACCAACTTTACCTCGCCGTCATAATGCTCCACCCAAGGGGTATAGGGATAGGTCGCTGTGTCCAGAAAGAAATAGAGATATCCGCTGTGGGGCAGGCGATTTTCTATATCCATCGAGGCGATATCCGAAAGTCGGATTTGTCCGAAGAATATTACCGTATCGTCGAACCTATCTGCCCAGCTTTCGGGCAGAAGAGGGTCGCCGAAAAGTCGGCTGGCGGTATAATCGTATTCACTCTTTCCCTCAGACAAAGTAATTTTTATGGATTTGCTCATTTTTTACCCTGCTTTTTAATTGAATCAGACACCTTGTGTCATCCGATGGTATTTTATTTGTTCAGCTTTATATCGTAAATGGCATAGGTGTGAGAACCATCGTCCTCTTTACCGCAATTAAGCCAGAACATCAGTCTGTCACACTCACCGATTTCAACGGTATAGGTGGTGGGATCCATATTCTTGGAAAGAGTAATCTCCTTTACGCACTCGTCATCCGCACCGATCATAAGAGTAGATTCATCCTGTACGATGATACTGCTGTTATCCTTCTGCATTGCAACGGTGAAGGTGACCGAGGTATATCCGCTGTCCTTGATATTTGCCATAGCAAAGGAGGATTCGTGTGCTTCGCCTGCGGTTGCAAAAGCAAGTATCGACCATCCCCAACCGCCAAACATACTGCCAAGGCCTATGGCGCCTCCCAAACCTGCCATATCCAATTCCAAATGAATGTTGGTTTTCAGCAAAATTCCCTTGTTGTAGGTTTTATTGCCAATAGTAAAGGTGTTTTTGTTGGTAGTACCGTCGTAGTAGCCGTCCTCAACGCCGACAGCTCCGATCTGCTTACTGATATGAGAATTGTAAACATCGTAGAAGCCGAAGGTGTCGATGAGATCGCAGGACTTTCCGAAGTCCTCGGGTTTTCTTTCGGGGAACAGATCGGTTTCCACATATTCTTCGGGATATGCAACAAGCTTTGCAATACCGACTACGGGGCGCTCCATAAGTTGGTTGGTAAGCTTTCCGGAAACAAATTCAAGATGCTTACATCCCGTAACATCAACGATATACTCTTGCGGAAGCATCGTACACTTGACGTCGATGGTTTTGATGAGTTTTCCGTCTGCGTAGATCTCGATCTGCTCGTTTTCGTAAACGTTGCTATTGGAGATATGTCCCGCAACAAAGGATATGGTGTTATATTTTCCACCGAGATTGAAAGCAGCGTAAGCGGGCTTGGAGGAAAGCACATTGTGGGATGCGTGCAGCATTACGCCTTCGTTGAACTTCACCCCGCCCATAGAGAAGGTCTTGAACTGTGTGGAGCCGTCAAGAACTGCATCGTCCTGCATATTGCTCAATACACCGAACACACCAAGCTCAGAAATCATCTTTACCGGTCTGTCGGGATAATTCTGTGAAGAACCGGCGATGCTTTCAATCGCCTCCTTAGTAGTTGCCACGTAAGCATCGGCGATGCCGTAAAAGCATCCTGTTGCATTTCCGAAGTTTTCGTTTCCTTCGTCGGTCATCCAACCGAATTTAAGCTGTTGGCAGCCGGTTACGTCAAGAGTGACCTTTCTCGGCAGTTCGTGTGTAGAATACTTTTCCTCGTGAAGGACCTTGCCATCGGCATAGACCGTCAGCCATGCAGATCCCTCGTCGTGAGTGGTGGTTCTGTCTGCCGCGCCTGCGGTGAAGGTCAAATAATTATATTTTCCCTCAAGGTTGAAATATATATCTTCCTCGTCATCGGTAACTACTCCCATCGAAACGTAAGTCGCAATGACGTTCTCATATTTGACTCCGCTCATGTTGATGTAGTTTCTGCCTTCGGATTCTTCGCTGATATTGGGATAATACACCGCACCCGAGGTGCCGGGAATCAAATAGGGTTTAAGATCTTTAATAAGCTGTACGGGCTCACTACCGGCAGGTGTGGTAACATGTCCCGTTTCGTGAGCTTCGCCCTCCCAGACGGTCAGCTCCAGCACAGGAATTCCATTGGGAGATAATTCTCTACCGCCTGTTACCATCTTAAAGGTAAACCTCTGTGCGCCCGAAACCTTATATGTATATCTTACGGGAGTTTGGTAATTGGAGAACAACACCTCATCTACTACTTTATCGTCTACCAAAAATTGAAGACCGACCTTAACCTCTTTTGGCTGTCCGGGCAGAGTAGGCGGAGAGCAGGAATACGAGCTGCTATATGCCGGAACTTCCTTGCCGTCCTTATCGGTTTTCATCTCGATTTTACCGCACTGGCCGCCGATTACAAAGCTGATATTTTCGTAAGCTCCTTCAAGGGGCAAATCAACCTGAGCTATTTCATCACCGGTCTGATTTGCACGGAATACAAATCCGCCGTGGTAGGCATAGCCACCCATCCAAAGCTCGTCTTCCGTCTTTTCATACTTATAAACCTCTATTCCGCCATTTACACAAACGGGCTCGTGCTTGTTGACGTAATAGTTTTCAAGATAGGGTGGGTTGAATTCCTCAACAGAAGCATCCTCTCCGCCCCCACAGCCGGAAAAAAGGGGAACAAGAAACGCAAAGCAGAGTAAAATAGAAATCGCCTTTACAGATTTTTTCATTTTGTTTCCTCCTTATATACACTCATTATGTCGCCAATATCACATTCCAGCACCTCGCATATACGAAGCAGAATGTCCAATGAAACCTTTTTGTCCCTGCGAAGACTTGTCATAGTATTGGGAGCCATTGCTGTGGCCCTGCGAAGGTCGGCCTTGCTCATTTTTTTATCCACCAACAGCTTCCACAATTTATTATAGCTTATCGCCATAGAATATCACCTTGCCTTTTGTATTTTTTATTGTAGCACTCCCCTCTCTCCTTTTCAACAGTTAAATGTAAACATTTTAATCAACTTTCGCAAGATGTTGATATACTTTGCGCCTATTGTGAGAAACTTTATGAAAAACAAAAGGCCCACGGCCCTTGTCCGACCGTGAGCTTTTTAAGTCTGTACCCGCTTTTTCAACAGCTTCTAAAACGAGGTATGAATTTTCGGGGTGTTATTTTCGGAGTATTAATTAAGGTAATTCGGGCTGAGGGTCGATAAGGGCATCGTTTACACGAAGCTCAAAATGGAGGTGAGGATTGTCTAAGCTTTCGGCACGGGCGGTTGTGCCCACCTTTCCGATGGCCTGTCCCCCATCAACCAAGCTGCCCACGGCAATGTTGGGCGCAAGCTCGGGATCGAGATTCATATAATAAGAAACCACACCCTCATCGTGAGTGATAACAACGGTGGTGCCGTAAAAATAATCCTCGGTTACCGAAGAAACGGTGCCTTTTGTGTATGCAACCACGTCATCGCCCACATTTGCTCCAATATCCACACCCGAATGAACACGGTAGTCACCCAGGGTTTCGGAATATACCAGAGTATCCATACTGTATCCCTTTATGACCTTACCGCTTACAGGATTGTAATACTGCTCCTCATAGGGCTTTACGTCGGCCTCCACATCGCTTTCCTCGGTGCCTGCGGGGTGCTCGGGCAGAATATCCTCGGGCGTGATGGTTATTTCGGGGATAGAAATGTCCTCCACGGAAAGGTCTGTATCGGGCAGAGATATATCTGCAACAGATTCCTGATAATCATAGGATATGCTGAAAATTCCCACTGTGGCGGTTATGACCACGGCAATGGCCAAGCCCAGATAAACAAAAGCGGAAAATTTTGCCGCTTTTCCGTTAAAGGGCGCATTTTCGTTATCCAATTGCTCGGTTGTTATATTTTCTTTTTTTCGATTCATAGGTTTTCCCCCTGAAATGTGTATTTGTATAGCTATTTTGCGCATTTCAAGGGAGAAATATTCAGTTAATTATAGATTTTTACAGCAATTGCTTCGGGAAAATAATGCTGTAATATTTTTTCGTAGGAATAATTGTTTTTTGCCAGCTTTTCGGCACCGCAAAGATTTAATCCCAAGCCGTTGCCTGCACCGCTCCCGATGATTTCCGCCCTTTCGTCCTTAAAGGTGATAGAAAACTCGGCGGAGGGAATGGAAAAAAGCGCCATAATTTCGGCATCCGAAAGGGCTTTGCCCCCGAAAACGCCAAAGGAGCATTTATTCTCACTGTTGTAAACAAGGCAGGAATTATTTTGGATTTCTTCGGCCGTAAGCTGAGTTTTTTGTGCAATTTGGTTTATATCCGCATTTATTATGTAGCTGTGAGCAGAGCATTGCTCCTCCTCGGCCACCGGCGAAAGCAGGGGCAATTCCTTGCAGGTGGTGGTGCCGCTTCCTGCGCACAAGGTAAAAAGAGCGGGAAAAGGTTTTTCATCAACGGTTAGTATTATTCCCCTTGTTTCCTCCACCGCCCTTTGACAGGCAAGAAGAAGCTCCCGTTCCGAATTGTGGGCAAAAGCTCTTTTGGGGCAACAGTCAACATTGTCGCAAAACTCGAAATCGCTGTGCTTCAAGCCAAAGGAAAGAGCATAGGCGCCGCAGGAGCGAAGAGCCACCGCCAGAGATTTCAGAGTTTCTTCGCTGTAAGTGGGATTTCCCTCTCCCAAAAGGGCCTGCAAAACATAGCTTTCCAGCTCCGATTGTGTTATTTCTCCCCCTTCGGACAAACGAACAACAGGAACCTCTTTGAGCACTGCGGTTTTCGATACCGCAATAGGGGTGCAAGCCACTGTAAGAAGGATTGCAAAAAAATAAAGCAACCAGTTTTTCATTCCGAACTTCCTTCCGAATTTACCGTTGCTTTATTTATATTCTGTTTTGTATTATTTATTACTTTGTTTCCTTGGAAAGGGGCTCTAAATTGCAGGTAAGGAGGCGCAATGTGATATATAGCGCAACACACAAATCCACAACCGAAAAGGCGGAAAAATAATCGAAGCTGAACACACCGAAGCAACTGAGCAAAACATCGGGCAGAGAGTACAGCATAAGCAAAATCACCGTCAAATAGCCGAACAGATAACAGAAAACAGCACTGCCGTTCATAATATAGCTTTTGCCCTCGCAGATGAAATATATCATTGCGGCGCAAAGTCCGAGAATATGATATCCGCCGCTGGAGGCCATGGGGGTGGCGCTGGAAAGCATAAAAACATTGAGCACGCGCAATGCATAAAGCACAACGGGGATAAGCATTATGCCTGCCACCGTGGATTTTTTCAGGGATTGAAGATTGCTTTTAAGACCGATTATAAGAAATACGACAGCACTGCAAACCGAAAGAAACACTATAATATTCTGCATATTGCCGCCGGCAACCTTTTGGGCAGGAGTAGAAAATGCATATACAAGAGCCGCACCCACAAGCAAAACACCTAAAAGCAATGCGGAAATCCCCGCCAGCTCCTTTACCTCGTAAAGGGCGTGCTTACCCTTTCCGTATGCCACAGCGCTGAAAACGGCATAACAGCATACAAGCACCGCCATAAGGGTGAACAGATTTACAGCCCAATGACCGTCCGGCATAAAATATGTATCACTGCCTGCGGTATTCATTTCCATTGTATTTGTTATAAGAAGAGTGCGTCCGGCCGACAGTATAAGAGAAAGGCCGAAAATCACAGCTGCTGTATACTTGCTTTTAACCATAAAGAGAAAAAGCTCCTCCCTGAAAAAATCTAATATATTATAAATCCAAAATACCGATTTGTAAACCCCGTTACAGCATTTTTACACTTTTTCAATAATTAAAGGGAGGAAAATACCTCCCTTTTGATTTTTTTATTTTGCGTAGGTAAGCTTTGTGCCGTTGAAGAAGCAGGAAAGGATATATTTATAGCTGTATCCGTCCTTGGCAAGCTTTTCACTGCCCGTAGCAGAGAATCCCACACCGTGGCCCACGCCGACACCGTTTATCTTCACGCTCTGAGGCGCAATTGTTCCTCCGTCGGAGGTATGATAGCTTTCGCCAAAGCTTGTAAAGGGCTTGTAGCCCTCGGCGGCCATCACGCCCTTGACGGTTTTTGTTTCCACGGTACCGTTGGAGGTGAGAACCTTCATTTCAGTGGAATATTCCACAGTAAAGTTGGCACTGCTGAACCCGCAGGCAGAACGAACATCCTCGCTGGTTTCGACAACAACGGTATTGCCGCTGCCGTCCTTGACCGAAAGGAGGGTGATGTAATCGGAGCCGTAGGGGTCGGTGGCCACAATTTCCATAGAAATATCGGAATCCTGCAGCTTTGCAAAGGTTCTGCGGGATTTGAGATAATCATAAAATTCCTGCTTGGAGAAGAGCTTTTCCCATCTGTCGCTATCCTCGGTTTCCTCTTGGAAAACGGTGGTAAGATAGGGCACCTCGTTACCGCCCCAGGCGGCCACGGAGGAGCAGGAGGCACCGCCGTTGGAATTGTGATAAAGAACAGCTATGGGCGCGCCCTGATAGGTACAAACCAAGCCCTTGGTGGCTTCTACAATCTTATTGTTTTCCTCGCTCATACGGTGCAGACCGTAATAAACCTGACAGCAGGCAGAATTTGCACAGACATCAAAGCCCTGCTTGCGGTGCTTGCTGTTGAGGGGAACGGTTCTGGCAAGAACGGCAAAGGCCTTTCGGGTTTCCACCGAGAAGTTTGTGCCGATTTCATTGGCCATAACACATTTTGTATAATCCTCCAGCCCGAGAACATTTACCATCCAAAGCTCGCCTTCGGATACGGTAAATTCAAAAAAGCCGAGATAATCAAAGCTGTTCACTGCGCCCGAGCGGTGCATAACGGGAAGGTTTGTGCTTCCGCCGCCGCTGCTGCGGACAGCATAGGTTTTGGAGCTATCCTCCAAGGTAAACAGAATTTTACCGTTGGAGCTGTCGATAGCCATAATACCGCCTGCTGCG
This sequence comes from Eubacteriales bacterium, assembly GCA_045530975.1. Classification (GTDB taxonomy): domain Bacteria; phylum Bacillota; class Clostridia; order Oscillospirales; family CAG-382; genus Coliplasma. Next base: position 3,421 of record JAZSDB010000182.1, on the reverse strand, counting down.
GGAGAGGCAACATTTCTGCCGCCGCATACCGATTTTACCGATGCAACGGAGGTGCCTGAATATGCACGAACCTCATATCCGCCCTTAACCGATGCAACAAAGCCGCCATGGCTCAAGGCAGAGGACTGTGCCGCAGAAAAGCTGCTGTGTTTTCCGATAATTGCGCTGTATGCGCCCACATTTCCGCTATCGGAGGGAGTGCATTTACCGCCGGAAAGCTTGGCATTGGTCATAGGTAAAATTATTATTTCACGGTTGCTCACCGAAAATAGCTTTGTAAAGCAGTCGCCATCGGAATATCCGATTTCAAAGCCGTCGGAGGAGGACAGTCGGGACGAAAACTCTCTCGTGTCCAGCAGGGGCGCATCCACATAAAGTCCCACACGTACATTGGGCTCATTATATTGGGCTTCCTTTGCGGCAATCTTTTGGGGTTGAGGAACGAAAATGGCAGAGGTAAGACAAACCGCACAAAGCAATACCGAAAGTATACGTTTTGCAAATAATGTCTTATGCAATCTCATAATCTCCTCTCACAGTAAAATATGCACTGCCGCCGGTAATCATCACCGCTTTTTTGGAGGGTGATGCCGAGGCGTAATAGATGTGACCGTATATGAGCTCCTCGCCGGAAAACAGCTCCTTTTGAAGGGACATATCGGTAATACCCTGATTTTCCTTGCAGTCGGAGGTAATGGCAACAGCGCCGCCACCTCTGTAAATAAGCTCGCAGTTGGGGGAAAGAAGAATTACCTGACCCTCCTTGGCGGAAATCTCCTTATACTGAGATCCCACATTGATACCGCCCTGCGAAGAAAGCTCTTCAGCCAGCTCCTGCTTGAACTGCTCCATATAGGTCTTTAAAAATCCGTAAGTAACGGCAATTTCGTCGTCCGCCTCATTTATGGCGATAATTTCATTTTCGGGGGGGTCTTTTTCGGCGGAAGCTATCATAAAAGCTATCGGCAGAAGAGTGGCAACGATTGCCGCCGCAAGAGCCGAAACAATGATTTTTTTCACAGAAAATTCTCTCCTTAAAATTTTTCGCACCCATAAAAAGGATACTCACCACAGCGGCTTTTATTCATTATATTTGAAAAATCAAACCGACGGAAATTTAAATAAATTCCCCTATTCGGCCCGTTTTTCAACCGCTGTATAACATTTATTGTGGGAAAAATTCGGCCTGAAAATCGCAAGCGCAAATTATCACCAATAACTATTATACCACATTTGTCAAGTCCCATCCAATGGGGTCGGACTTTTCGAGGGCGCAATATCTTGGGGGCCGTTTTAGCTTGTTAGCATAGGCCCACAGAGGCAAGCAAGCGGCGGAAAAAAGCAGAAGCAGAATGAAGAAAAGATGGCATAAAGGCGCAAAATAAAAACCGATCAAAGGGGATCCCTCCGATCGGTTTATTTATTGAATGGTTCCGATATGTTATTATGCGAAAATTATAGTCTTCAATGTAAGGTAGTCGAACATATCGATTGCGCCGTCGGAGGTCAGGTCGGCCCTGCCTGCCTCCTCAGCAGTGGGAGTGTAGCTGTCGAAGTAAATATTCTTTATCAAAAGATAATCGAACATATCCACGCTTCCATCACCGTTTACATCGCCTTCGCTGTACTCGGGAACGATTTCCTTGGCATCCTCAAGCCACATATAGGACAAAACCTCTGCGGTCTGACTGTCAACATCCGCACCGCTGAAGCTTAAAACCTGTCCCACTGTTGCGGAAAGAAGTGTGCTGTAACAAGCTCCGCTTTCTTCCCTCTCGGTGCCGTAATGGCAGGCAACAAGTATCTCGTTTTCCTTCAAAACACGGTCTACATTGCTTCCGTTGCCCTCGAAAACCTCTTTAACCACATATTCTCCGCCTTTAAGCTCCGCCACCAGATTTGCGGTGTAGCGCAGGTTTGCATTGGACAGATTACCGAAGGAGGAATCGAATATATAGCATTGGCTGTCGCCGATGGATTTATTGAAGCCGTCGATATAAACAATATCGGACAAAGGTGCGGAAAGATAACCTACCTCCACCTCGTCTATCCAGACAAAGCCGCCCGAAATTGTGATTTTGATATAACGTGCCTCCGCATCCTCGCTTTCGGCGGTTATAACATAGGTATTCCAGGAGCCGGGATTTGTTGTGACACGGGAGGTGCTCACGGTCACGGGAGAGAAATCAATTCCGTCATCAGAGCAGGATACCGAAATGGCGGAGGGTGCGGTAATGCCCCAAGAGGAGCTGTCGGCCACATAGGCCTTATAGACATTTACAGCGCTCTTTTCGCCCAAGTCCACAACAATCTCCACCTTGCCCGACCAGGCGGAATAATAATTGTATCCGCCCGTATTTTCGCCTGAGGTGTTTCCCTTTTTGCCATCGGTCAAGCGGACGCCGTCATCGAAATAGCGGGTATCGTTGCCCTGAAAATAATAATTGGGTGCGGTGGTGGTATATTTGGCAAAGGAGGATTTGAAAAGCATATTTTCGCCCGTTGCCTGCAGTGCGGCACTGAGCTTTTCCGCAGTCTGCGCCATATTTTCGGCAGTATATATTTTGTTTTCGGGGCTTAGCATAGACAAGCCCTCTCGGGAAAGCTTTCTGACCTCCTCGATTGCAGAGGGGCTGTATGCATTGGCCACCGCCTGCTCTGCCTGTTGGAGTGCAACTTCCAAATCGGATTTATAGGTTATATCAATGCTTCCCGTTGAAAGGGTGATATTCTGCTCGGCACTGAGCGCAGTATGTCCCTTGAGAGCAGGTGAAGGCAGGGTGAGATATGCGCCCGATGCGCCCTCTATTTTAAAGGATTTCACCAAATTGCCCTGCTGTGTAACACACTTAACATCGGCAACGGCCTTACCGTTATTCTCGTAAACCGCCTTTAAATGGCTTGTAATACAGCTTGCATAAAGCTGATGTCCGGCAGTGCTCTGATGAATACCGTCGGAGGAAACATAGGCGGAAACACCTCTTGCGGATATTTCACGGTACATATCTATCAATCCGCAATCCAGCTCGATGGCCAGCTTGCGCATCGCATCGCAATACTGAGGCATAAGCCCATATTCATAGTTATTGTATGCGGTAGGAGTATAAGCCGCCTCGTAAACGGGATTGGGAGTCATAAGAATAACATCTGCGCCAATTGCCTTGATGTCGGTAATCATGGTGGTAAGCTGAGATACATATTTATCCAGAGTTTGAATGGGGCGGTTGTATTGAACCTCCCACGCCTGGTCATTCATACCGAAGCAGATTATTACAATGTCGGGATTTTTTGCAATTACATCATTCTTATAGCGTTGCAGTGCATTCCAGGTAGAATCGCCCCTGATGCCACCGTTAATTACGGTAGAGCCCGAAAAATTGTCCTGCAAAATGTCGGCATAAACATCATAGCCGTTATTCAC
>JAZSDB010000001.1:0-2477 GCA_045530975.1 Eubacteriales bacterium | reverse complement strand
CGTATACACCTTTGCTGTCGCAGAGAAATAAACGACTGCTCAGACGGTCGTAAAATAAACGACTGCCTTTTTTTACGTTGGCTTTCAACCAGCTGTTGGCCGTGCCCGACGCAGAGATTACCGCTCCGCCCTGCGGAATGTCAATAATACGGTCATCGCCGATAGAACCGGAGAAAATTTCGGTAACATATCCTTCGTCATCGATAACCACATCGTGTCCGCGGCTGTTCAGTATCACACTTTCGTTGCCGAAATAAATAACAGCGGTGTCGGTTTTTCGCAGGGTGTTTTCACCGTGAATAAACATCCAGCTTTCATCTTGTGCCGACGGGAATATTGTAAAAATCGGCAAAAGAAGGGCAAAAGCCAGAACCGTTATAAGTAAATGCTTAACTTTCATTAATAAAACCTCTTAAATTTCCAGAACAAATCCGTCATAGGAGCACAAAAAGCCCAGCTTTTCCGCCTCTGCGGACAATTCCTCGTGACAAAGCATTCCGTTGTGAGAGAAGTGGTTAACTACGTGTACGGTGTTCTCGTGAACAAGCCCCATTTCCTCCAAACGCTTTTTCACTTGGGGTACCGAATCCAATCCCATGTGTCCGCCTCCGCTGGGTAATGCGGCATAGGTGCAGTCATAGCTTACCATATCGGCGCAAACCCCGTTTTTCTTTAGGTAATCGTAAACCTCGTCATAGGGCAGTCCGGTATCGTGAAGATAAAGCAAAACCTTACCTTTGTTTTCAATCAAATATACAAATGCGGTTTCATCCTGCTTGTGATATGCGGGCAGGGGAGTAACTCTGTAATCGCCCACCTCTATTGTTTCATAGAGCTTTATGCAGTGCATCTGCGCCTGAGCGGGAAGCTCCTCCTCGCCCAAGCTGAAAAATTTATTGAACTTTTCGTTAACCGCTTCATTGCCGTAAAGATCCAGATTGGGCTCTGTCATATTGTGGGAATAACAGCTTTCCATACGGTAAAGGATGTCCATCGGCTCGAAATGATCCATGTGTGAATGGGTGATAAAGCAATATTTAACCGCCGAAAGGTCGATATTGTTCATTAAAATGTGATGATATGTATCCGAGGGAAAATCTATCAAAAAATCGTTGTTTATAAGAGTCTGGGAGCGGGTTCGGATATCCTTTCCTCCGAGCGCTCTCGCTTTGGTGCAGTATTTACAGTTACAAAATACGGCAGGCCAGCCCTCTGCGGCGGCGGTGCCGAGATAAGTTATCTTCATAAATGTCCCTCCGAAAAGTGATAATCGACATTTTATTATATTACATTTATAATAAAAATGCAAGTGCGAAGCGCTTCTTTGAATAAATGTGCATATTTTTTAAAAAAATCAAAAAAAGGTATTGCAATTTAGAAAATGACGTGCTATACTGTCAGTTGTGAAATATTGGGGCGCACGCTCCTTCAATATAGGAAAGAGAGGGAAATAAAAATGAAACAGGGTCTCCATCCCGATTACAAGACCACCACTATCAAGTGTGCTTGTGGCGCCGAATATGTTACCAAGTCCGTAAAGGATAATGTTAAGGTTGATATTTGCTCTAAATGCCATCCGTTCTTCACCGGTAAGCAGAAGTTTGTTGATGCCGGCGGACGTGTTGATAAGTTTAAGAAGAAGTTCAATCTCGACTAATTGTAGCATAGTTCAAAAGCATGCAAAGCGACACTGGATAGTGTCGCTTTCTTTTTTGTAAAATTACTGCAATTGCAGAAATAACTTTCCAAATGCAGGTGAATGAGCTTGCATAACAGCGCCTGTACTTTGTTATATGGAGGTGTATTTTTACGGAAAATATAAATATCACCGATGAACTGAAAACCGGCACGGGAAGAGCTCTTCTTGTTTCGGTTTCCACCACAGACGAGAGCGAAAAATGTATGCGCTCTCTGGATGAGCTGGCTCGATTGCTGGAAACAGCAGGCGGCGAAGAGGCCGCAAGAATAGTACAAAACCGTGTAAGTCCCGATAAAGCAACCTATATCGGCAGCGGTAAGGTAAAGGAAATAGCGGAGTTTATTGCCAATGACGGCGACATTTCTCTTGTGGTTTTCGATAATGAGCTTACTCCCTCCCAGATAGCCAACCTTGAAAAGGAAATTTCCGATGTGCGAGTTATCGACCGCACTATGCTTATTCTGGATATATTTGCCCTCCACGCCGTAACCGGCGAGGGTAAGCTGCAGGTCGAAATTGCCTGCCTGAGATATACCGCGCCCCGTTTGACCGGCAGAGGTAAAGAGCTTTCGCGTCTCGGCGGCGGTATAGGTACAAGAGGTCCCGGTGAATCGAAGCTTGAAAGCGATCGCCGCCATATCAAAAGACGTATCGCCGCGCTTTCGGAGGAAATCGCCGAAATCGAACGTACCCGTGCCGTAAAACGCGCGTCCCGTGAACGTTCGGGTATAAAATCCGCCGCGATCATCGGTTATACGAATGCGGGTAAATCCACTCT
>JAZSDB010000157.1:0-6474 GCA_045530975.1 Eubacteriales bacterium | reverse complement strand
TTCCGCCCACGTGAATATGTATTTGAAGGGCAGGTTCGGCGATGACCCCGAAATTGTTAATCCCTATGCCGCCAGCAGCTTTTTCGGAGCAGACAGATATTGCTCCTATATGCTGGACTGGAAGGAGGATTACGAAAAGGGGGCCGTGATTCTTGCCAACCGCTACACCTCTGCCAATGCGGTGCATCAGCTCTCCAAGCTGGACGAAAAGGATTACGACGGATTTTTGGAATGGCTCACCGATTATGAATACGGCAAGCTGGGCGTTCCCAAGCCCGATGCAGTGGTTTACCTTTGCGTTCCGCCCCACATCTCCCAAAAAATGATACAGCACCGTTGTGATGAAACCGGCGCCGAAAAGGATATTCACGAAAACAACAAAAAGCACCTTGAAAACAGCTACCGTGCGGCGCTCTATTCCGCAGAAAAGCTGGGCTGGATTAAAATCGATTGCAACGAGGGCGAGGAAATGCGCTCCCGTGAGGATATTCAGAAGGAAATTATCGAAAAAATCAAGCATCTTATTCCCGAATTGGATATATAAAAAACCTATTGAAAGGATTTTAAGGATATGGGAAACGTATATATATTATTGGCCAACGGCTTTGAAGAAAGCGAAGCCATTGTACCTGCAGATCTTTTAAAGCGTGCAGGCGCAAACGTGGTTTTGGTATCCACCGAGGAGGGCCTTGCAGTCAAGGGCTCCCGTGATTTCACCATCACCGCAGACATTAAAATGGAGGACCTGAAAAAGGACGATGCCGAATGTATTGTTCTTCCCGGCGGTCTTGGCGGTGTGAATTCTCTGGGCGCCAACAGCAGAGTGCTGGGCTTGATAGAATATGCGGCAAACCGCGGTGTTTACATTGCCGCAATCTGCGCCGCGCCCTCTATTCTGGGCAAGATGCGTCTGCTTGACGGCAGAAATGCGGCCGTTTACCCCGGCTTTGACGACCAGATGCAGTATGCCAACATCACAGGCAAAAAGTGTGAGCACGATGACATCTTTATCACCGCCGAGGGTATGGGTGTTTCCTTTGAATTCGGCTTCAAGCTTATAGAGGTGCTCTTCGGCTCCGAAAAGGCCGATGAAATCCGTGAGCAGATCAGGTTTTAAAGAATTATGAAGCCAAAACACTATTTATATACTGCAATAGCGGGCGCTTTGCTCGGTTGCTTTGCAGTGCTTATATATTTTCTGTTTGTTAAATAAGAAAATTTAAAGTAAAAAAGAAGGGAGTGACGGTTATGTGGGAAACAATAAAAGAAAAAATTAAAAGTCCTACCGTAACTGCGCCCCTGCTTATTATCTTTGTTATGGTGGCGATGCAGTATTCGAGGCGAGCCATGGCAAATCTCAGCGCCGACACAAACAGCTTTATCGCCATCGGGGTTATACAGCTTATAACCATAGGTATTCCCTGCATTGCATATTATCTTTTAAAGGGCAAAAAGCTTTCACAGCCCATGTATCTGCTCAACAGGAGCGGCCCCCAGATTGTGTTTATCCTCTTTGGCGCCCTGCTCTTCATAAGCGGTATGCTTTTGATAAAATATTTCTATTTTATCTCCGGCGGCAGTGTGGCCTCCCTTGCCAATTTCTACGAAAATGTTTCGGGCACCGTTGAGGGCACGGGACATATTCAGATTATTCTTTCGCTTATTGTTATACCTGCCTTTTGCGAGGAATTTCTTTTCAGAGGTATTATTTTAAGCGAATACCGCCATCTGGGCACTGCCAATGCGGTAATTGTTTCGTCGCTCTGCTTTGCGATGATACATTTTTCCATCGAAAACATATTTATTTATCTCTTCACCGGCTTGCTTTTGGGCAGTGTGGCGGCGGTTTCGCGGTCTATCGTGCCCTCTGTTGCCCTTCACCTGCTCAGCAACACATTAAGCATTTATGCCAGCGATGCCTTTTTGAGAGTTACCGTAATGAAAAACGGCCCCTTCTTTATCGGCTTTATTTTGGTATTGCTCACCGGCGTTTCGCTGATTTTACTTCTTTCCCGTGCGGAAAGCATTTGCTATTCCTATGCGGAGCATCCGCCGGTGGAATCCCTGCCGCCCAAGAGCTCGGCCAACTGGGCGAAGGTATTTTTATCCCCCGCATTTATTTTATTGATACTTGTATTTATCTGCGTTTCTCTCTTTATGTAGCAAAAAAGGGAGATTATCACTAAAAAAGGAGGACGGTCATGGCAGACAAAAGAGAAGGCAGTCACGCCGACGAGCTTTTGAATATATTGCAGAATTTCCGTGATGACCAAAAGGGTGAACCCACCTCTCCCCCGGCGGAAGAGGCCACTCACGACGACATTGACGAAGCTTTGGACATCCTCAACGCAGGTCTTGCCGCCCGCAAAGGCGAGGAAAAGGAAGACGAAATAAAGCTTTCCGACAGCACCGCCAAGGACGACGGCATGTCCGAGGAGGCCGACATTCCCGTTTCTATTTTCGGACATTTAAAGGACGAATCGGAGATTGAGGAGGTCCCCGTGCCCATCGGCGGAGGTCAGAGCAACCTCCACTTTACCGACGAGCCCACCGACGGCACCGATTTACCCATAGAGGAGCCCGAGGATGAAAACGATTACGAGGGCGAGGATGAAAATGACGAAGGCGAAAAGGAAGAGGACAATTCTCCCGCCATTGTGAAGTTCGGCAGAATTTTCCAGAAGATGAGTGCCCTGCCCAAGGCGGTCATATACATTGTTCTTATTGTTTTGGTTTCGGCCTATCTGTCTTATTATATAGTAACCATCGGCAACGATATTTTTGCTTTGGTAACCACCTCCTCCGAGGTGGAGATCACCATTGAAGAGGGCATGACCGACGAGGATGTGGCAGAATTGCTTGAATCGGAGGGAATTATCGAATACGGCTGGGTTTACGAGCTGTATATGAAATACCGTGGTGACGGCGATACCGCCACCGAATATGTGCCCGGCACCTACACATTGCGCACCGACCACAACTACTCTCAGATAATTTACATTATCACCACAAAATCGGTGGAAAGGGCGGTTGTACGTATTACCGTGCCCGAGGGCTTTACCGTTGAGCAGACCATCGAGCTGTTGGTTCAAAATGGTATAGGCACCCGAGAGGGTTATGTGGAGGCAATAAACAACTACCCCTACAAGTGGGAATTTGTAAAGCTTCTTGACGAAAGAGGATATTCCAAGGACAGAAAATACCGTCTGGAGGGTTATCTCTACCCCGATACCTACGATTTTTACAATACCGAATCGGAGGTATATGTTATCAACAAGATGCTGGCGGCCTTCGATGCCAAATTCTGGCGTGATTTCAACCGTGAAAGCAGTGCGGGCAATTCCTACCGCAAGACAATGGAGGAAAAATACGGGCTGGATTTCGATGATGTTGTAGTTCTTGCCTCTATGATACAGAGTGAGGGCGGCAATGCGGAGGATTTCTATTATATCTCCCACGTATTCCACAACCGTCTGGCCTCTCCCCGAGAATATCCCTTCCTGCAGAGCGATGCTACCATTCAGTACGTGCTTCCCGAAAGAGAAACCGATTCCTCGCAGATAGATATTTCTCTTGACACCCCCTACAACACCTATCTTTACGAGGGGCTTCCTCCCGGAGCCATAAGCAGTCCCGGTCTGGACGCACTGAATGCCGCATTGTTCCCCGAACCCCCGAAAAACAGCAGCGGCAAGGATTTCACCGCATATTATTTCGTTTCCAACGATGCGGGCAAAACCTATTATGCCGCCACAAAGAGCAGTCACCAGAAAAATGTTGATCAGGTTAAAAAGGACAACGAGGCCATTAAAAACGGCACCTACCGTCCTTCTGACGAGGATTATGAATAATATTAAAAAACCCGAGCTTCTCTCTCCCGCAGGCAATCTTGAAAAGCTGAAGTATGCCGTTAATTACGGTGCAGATGCGGTTTACTGCGCTCTCGACCGCTTCGGTATGAGGGCTGCCGCAGGCAACCTGTCGCCAAGGGAGCTTGAGGAGGGATTGGACTATGCCCACAGCAGAGGGGCAAAGGTCTATGTTACATTAAATACAATGCCAAGGGACAAGGAGCTGCCCGCATTGAGGGAGTATGCCTCCCTTTTGAGGGAAATCACTCCCGACGCCTTTATTATAAGCGACCCCGGCGTGATGGATATTATTAAAAATGCCATTCCCGATGCGGTGCTTCATCTTTCCACCCAGGCCTCTACCGTAAATTCAGCCGCCATCAATTTTTGGTGGAATTACGGCGTGAAGCGTGTGGTTCTGGCCAGAGAGCTTTCTCTGGAGGAAATAAAGCTTATCCGCAGTAACATTCCCGACGGAATGGAGCTTGAATGCTTTGTACACGGCGCAATGTGTGTTTCCTATTCGGGCAGATGCCTGCTTTCCAATTATCTTACGGGGCGCAATGCCAACGGCGGTGCCTGTGCACAGCCCTGCAGATGGAAATATCATCTCCGTGAGGAAAAGCGCAGCGAAAACCTTTATGCCGAGGAGGATGCCGAGGGCACCTATGTATTTTCGTCCCGTGATATGCGAATGGTGGACAAAATTGCCGACCTGGTGGATGCGGGGATAGATTCCTTCAAGATTGAAGGCAGAATGAAGAGTGCCTACTACACAGCGGCCGTTACCAATGCCTACCGCATTGCCATAGACAATCATTTTGCGGGACTCCCCTTTGACGAAAGATGCTTAAGGGAAACCGAAAACGTTAGTCACAGAGAGTTTGGCACGGGATATTTCTATTCCTCTCCCGACAGCGATGCCAACGTGGTTAATGCCAATGAATATATAAGCGACCTGCCCTTTCTTGCCACCGTCACCGATTATGACAGCGAAAAGGGGCTGGCAAAATGCTATCAGCGAAACAAGATGGTTTCCGGCGGAAGAGCAAATCTCCTTTCCCCCGGCGGCTTTGGCAGGGATTTTATCATCGGCCGTCTTTTCGACAGCGAAATGAAGGAAATTACCTCCACACCCCACGCAGGAATGGAATTTTATCTCGAAATTGACAATGCCCGTGCAGGGGATATTATCAGAGGCGAAAAATGAAGAATTTAAGAGAGCTTGCCACCGAAAGGATTACCATTATTTCAGGTCCCTACGGTGCAGGAAAAACCAATGTGGCGGTAAATCTTGCCATGGATATTGCGGCAGGCGGCACGGAATGCCGAATTGCCGACCTTGATATTGTAAACCCCTACTTCCGCAGCGCAGACAATGCGAAAATGCTGGAGGAAATGGGAATACGTGCGCTGGTTCCCGAATTTGCCAACACAAACGTGGACATTTCGGGACTTCCCGACGGTTATTATCTGCTTTTCAGCGGTGAGGGAAAATCGGAGGCCGACGTTGGCGGAGATGCCGACGGCGCGGCGGTTCTCGGAACCTCTCACGATGATTACGTGGCGGCGGGATACAAAATGTATTTCGTTTACAACCGTTACAGATATGTTTCTGCCGAGCCGGAGGGTGCTCTGGAGGTGCTGAGGGCCATTGAGAGGGCCTCGGGACTGATCTTCTCGGGAATTATAAACAACAGCAATTTAGGTGTGGAAACCGACAAAGAGGCAATTATAAATGCCATCCCCTATGCCGAAAAGCTCTCGGAGCTTTCAGGTCTTCCCTTGGTGGTAACCACCGCACCGGAATGGGTTGATGCAGAAAACACCGTGAAAATCAAGGACATCACAAAAAAACTGTTTTAAATAAGAAAAAAATAAAAAACTATAAATACGAGGAAAAACACCATGAACAAAGTTACCTTTAAAACCGAGCTTTGTAAGGGATGCGGTCTGTGTGTAACCGCCTGCCCCAGAAAAATAGTTTTTCTGGACAAGAGCATTCTTAATGCCAAGGGCTACCACCCCGCAACCGTTACAGAAATGGACAAGTGCATTGCCTGCGCTATGTGCGCTACAATGTGTCCCGACGTTGTAATTACCGTAGAAAGAGGTGAAAAATAATGGGCGACAAGCTTTTAATGAAGGGCAACGAAGCTATTGCAGAGGCCGCTATCCGTTCCGGCTGTAAGCTTTTCTTCGGTTACCCCATCACTCCCCAGACCGAGCTTTCCGAATATATGGCAAAGCACATGCCCAAAAGGGGCGGTCTGAGCTTGCAGGCAGAAAGTGAGGTTGCGGCCATCAATATGGTTCTCGGCGCAGCCAGCACCGGTGCCCGTGTTATCACCAGCTCCTCCTCTCCCGGAATAAGCTTGAAGAGCGAGGGTATTTCCTACATAATCGGCTCCGACCTTCCCTGCGTTATCGTTAACGTACAGAGAGGCGGTCCCGGTCTGGGCGGTATTCAGCCCGCACAGAGCGACTATTATCAGGCAACCAAGGCAATCGGCCACGGCGACGGTCACATTCTGGTTCTTGCGCCCAACTCGGTGCAGGAAATGGCCACCCTTACCGGCGAGGCCTTTGACCTTGCGGACATCTACCGTATGCCCTGTATGAT
>JAZSDB010000162.1:0-5470 GCA_045530975.1 Eubacteriales bacterium | reverse complement strand
CAGCACAGTATAAGCGCAGGCACCAATGCCAGAAAAGAAATTCCCAATTGATCCATTTCTGTTCTCCTTTAGGTTTTTTGTAATTTAAGGGTTGTAAAAATAAAGATAATTGCTGTATTTGGTGTTTTCTTCTTCTCTTTCGTCGTTTTCTATCTGTACTTCTGTCATCTCAATCAAATTACCGTTTTCATCATAGGAATATTCTTTGGTGGTTTCCAGATATTCACTACCTCCGTTTGTATATGCCTTTTCTTTTGCTATCAGCCCTTTGGAGGTATAGGTGTATTCTATAATCCCAAAACGTGTTTCGTGCGAATCGGATAAATCTACAGTCATGGTTGTTTTTCTACCCTGCTCGTCATAGGTATATTCGTAAACCATTTCATCAGACAGTTCGTCATCATAATATTGTCCTTCTTTTACAACGTCTCCATAAGAATTATATTCATATTTCCATTTTTGAACGGTATCAGAATCAAGATATTTGAAACTTTTCTCCAACAGAACACCGTTAGAGTCAGTAATATATTCTTAAATATACCTATCTGTTGTTTTTTTAATTAAAATATCGCTTTTATAAGAATAGAATTCTTGTGTTAAAAGTTCGTCTGTAGATGCATTTTTCTTTTCATATATTTGCAGATTTCCGTCGCTGCCGTAATAATAAAATTCGTTGTAGTAATCACCGTTGGTAGAAACAAGACGGCCCTGATTATCATATGTGTGTTTTTTCACAGACTCATAATAATTTTCCGTCTTTCTCTCCTCGGAAGGCACCACTGTAAATTTTTCAAGGAGTTCCATAGCCGCCGTATCGTCCTTTATGGAATACAGCAAGCTATATGCCGTTTGAAGCTTACCTTCTTCAATAAATGCCTTTGCCTGTTTGACTATCTCTTGGTTTTTGCTCTCCTCGCTTTCGGTTCGGGAAGCGGTGGAAAAGGTATCATTGCTGTTATCGTCTTTAGATTCATTTCCTGCAAAAAGACAGATTATGAAAACCACCGCCGCCAAAACAAGAATAACACCGCAAATAATGCTTGCCTTTGAGCCGCCGCCCCTTCTTTTTGCTTTGGGAGCAGGCGTGGGTTTTGGTTCGGGCTTGGGCTCGGGCTTGGGTTTGGTCTCTTCCGAAACGGGAGGCACCGCAACGGCCACCTTGTCGTCCTCTTCCGCCTCGGAAGCTTCCGCGGGGGAAGCAGTGCTGTCGAGAGGTGCGCCAAGGCAGGGTGCAAAGGCCGAGGTGTCGAAGAGCTTTTTATAAAACTTCTCTTCATCTTCAAAGCTGTATTTATGTATTGCCTGATTGGCGGTAAGCTGCATTTCCATACCGGGAGTCATCTTTGCATCCTCAAGGAAAATGGAAACAAAGGGCTTTTGCTTATGGATAGCATAGGTGATTTCTCTACGGCAATTATGGGAATTGAGAGAATTGTCGGAAATAAATGCGATAAAAGCCGAGCAATTGCTAAGGTTATTTGCAATAAACTCGGGCCATTCGGAGCCGGGGTCGATACCCTCATCGTACCAGATGCGGTAGCCCTCCTGCGCCATTCTTTCTATTATGGGGAAAATCAATTCACGGTCCTTATGGCTGTAGCTTATAAAAATAAAGCCCTCATCGCCGCTGTAAGGAACAACAGAGCAGGTTCTCATTGGAAAATCTCCTTTAGGAAACAAAAAATTCCAAAATTCTACATATTTTTAACATATTAACACAATGCCCGCCAAAAGTCAACGAAATCTCCGTGTCTTCTTGCCTTTTTTGCTATTGACAAGAAAAAAAATATGTGATATAAATTAAGAAGAATTTAATAAAGGCGCTATGATGAAGAGAGTAGCGCAGGTGCCTTGTTTACAGAGAGCCGACGGCGGTGGAAGTGCGGTAATAAGTCCTGCGTGAAGAACACTTCGGAGCTTGCGGAAGAACGCCGAAAGGTTATTAGAACCGCACGTTCATCACGTTACGATGTAATTAAGAGGACCGGATTTCGGTCAATTTGGGTGGTATCGCGGAAGTTTCCTTTCGTCCCATAGCGGGGCGGAGGGATTTTTGTTTTTTATACCCCCTATAAGCTATGTAAAAAAGATTTTCATGTATTTTTTGGAGGCAAAAATGCTCAGAACACACAATTGTAACGAACTTAACGAATCCAACGTGGGACAAAAGGTCACCCTCACCGGTTGGATTGACACCGTAAGAGATCACGGCGGCGTACTTTTTGTTGACCTGCGTGACCATTACGGCATTACCCAGATAGTTTTTTCCGATGACAGTATGATTGCCGGTATGGCAAAGGAAACCGTGGTATTGGTAGAAGGCACCGTTACCAAAAGAGATGCCGAAACCGTAAACGAAAAGATTGCAACCGGTCTTGTGGAGGTTCGTGCCGAAAGCATCGAGGTTCTCGGCCCCTGCCAGCTTGGTCTTCCCTTTGAAATAGACCTTTCCACCCAGACCAGAGAAGAGGTTCGTCTGAAGTACCGCTATCTGGACCTCCGCAACCCCAAAATTCACAACAACATCGTCCTCCGCTCCAAGATTTTGAGCTATCTCCGCAAGCAGATGGAGGATATGGGCTTCCTTGAAATACAGACTCCCATCCTCACCGCATCCTCTCCCGAGGGCGCCCGTGACTATCTGGTTCCCAGCCGCAAGCACAAGGGCAAGTTCTATGCTCTTCCTCAGGCACCTCAGCAGTTCAAGCAGCTGCTTATGGCATCGGGCTTTGACCGTTATTTCCAGATTGCACCCTGCTTCCGTGATGAGGACGCCCGTCAGGACCGTTCCCCCGGTGAATTTTATCAGCTGGACTTTGAAATGTCCTTCGCCACACAGGAAGACGTATTTGAGGTAGCCGAAACCGTTATCTACAACACCTTTAAGGAATTTTCCGACAAAAAGGTTTCCAAGCCCCCCTTCAGACGTATTTCCTTTGCCGAATCGATGATGAAATACGGCACCGACAAGCCCGACCTCCGCAACCCCTTGATTATTCAGGACCTTACCCCCTTCTTTGCCGAGCACGAATTTCTTAATATCAACGGCAGAACCGTTCCCTTCAAAAACAAGCTGGTTCGCGGTATTGTAGCCAACTACCTTGTAAAGAAGGACGGCAGCGGTGACGGCAAAAAGGCCTTTGAAAAGGCAATTGACACCTATTCCAGAAGCATCGGTATGAAGTTCGGTATCGGCTACATCACCCTTGAAGATGGCGAATATAAGGGTCCCATTGCCAAGTTCCTTACCGAGGAGCAGAAGGCAGAGCTTACCGCTTTGGTTGGCATTAAGGAAGGCGAATCCCTCTTCTTTATCAGCGATGCGGCAAATGTTATCGACCGTCTTGCAGGCGAAATGCGCACCTGGATCGGTAACGAGCTGAACCTTATTAAGGACGACTCCTTCGAATTCTGCTTTATCGTGGATTTCCCCATGTACGAGCTTAACGAAGAAACCAATAAGATAGACTTTACTCACAACCCCTTCTCTATGCCTCAGGGCGGTATGGATGCCTTGCTCAACAAGGATCCCTTGGAAATCTTCGCATATCAGTATGATATCGTTTGTAACGGTGTGGAGCTTTCCTCCGGCGCTGTTCGTAACCACAACCCCGAGATTATGAGAAAGGCCTTTGAAATTGCCGGCTACGGCGAAGAGGATCTGAAGGCAAAATTCGGTGCGCTTTACACCGCATTCTCCTACGGTGCTCCTCCCCACGCAGGCATGGCTCCCGGCGTGGACAGAATGATTATGCTTATTTCGGGAGAAGATACTATCCGCGACGTTATCGCATTCCCGTTGAACGGCAATGCTCAGGACCTTATGATGGGCGCACCCGGCGAGGTTACCGAGCAGCAGTTGCGTGAAGTTCATATTAAAATCAGAGATTAGTTTTTAAGGAGCAGAATATGGAACAAAAGGAATTAAGACGGCTTGAACTGCTCAACCAATTAAGCTTGTCCGAGGAACAAAAGCAGGAAATTACCGAATTTTTCCGTGTAAGAAGAGAAAAATTTGCCGCTTTGGATTCTGTAAATACAGAAAACACCGAAAGAATGGTGCACGTTATGCCCATTCTCACCGTAGTGAGAGAAGATGTTGTTAAACAACCCTTCTCCCGCGAAGACCTCCAGAAGGGAGCACCCGAAACCGACGAAGGTTATTGGTGCGTTCCCCGTGTAATGGAATAAGGAGGTATAGCAAATGAGCTTTTATACTGTAAAATGCCAATCCTCCGCTCCCTCTGTGGTAGTGGACGATATGATTCTCACCAAGGATATTCCCACCTCCGCCGGCTCTAAAATGCTTTCCGATTTTGTAAGTCTTTTTGAAGCCGAGGTTATCACCCGCCTTGCCGCAAAGGGCATCTCTGTTGCAGGAAAGGCCGATGTAGGTGAATTTGCCATAGACCTTTTGGGCGAAACCTCCGTTAACGGCGCAAAGATAAGCGAGGGCAAGCTTCAAAGCCCTGCCGCCGAAATCGTCAAATCGGGCGAGGTTAAGGGCGCCATCTGTCTGGACGTAAACGGTTCGGTTCGCCGTGCCGCCGCTCAGAACGGATTGGTCAGCATTAAGCCCACCTACGGCACCGTATCCCGCTTTGGTACCATTCCCGTAGTATGCTCCGGTGAATCGGTAAGCATTATGGCCCAGACCGCCGCAGATGCAAAGGAGCTTCTCTCCGCCATAAACGGCCACGACGATAAGGACGGCACATCGCTTCCTCAGGATGTGTGCGAAAAGGCGCTGGAATCCAAGGAAATCAAGCGTGTTGCCCTGCTCAAATCCATGATGAAGGGCGCAGAGGGCGATTCTGCCTTTAAAATGTGCGAGCTTTCCGATAAGCTCCGCAATGCAGGCGTGATTGTTTGCGAAATCGATGACGATGAAATTATTTCTCTGGCCAATGAAGCATGGAACGTGCTGATGTGCGCAGAGCTTTGCAACAACGTTTCCCGCTATGACGGTGTGAAATTCGGCTACCGCTCCAAGAATTTTACCAATCTTGACGAGCTCTATGTAAACAGCCGCACCGAGGCCTTCGGCGATCTTCTGAAAACCGCCATCCTTTACGGCTCCGATTCTCTTTCCACCGAAAATTATATGAAGGTTTACGATAAATCCCTTCGTGTAAGACGTATTATCTGCGAAGAATTCGCAAAGCTTTTCCAAAGCTTCGATGCAATCCTTATGCCCGCCTGCTCGGTTATGGCATACAGCGAGGATGCTGTTAAGGAAAATAAATATATGGCGTTCCAAGAGAATTTCTACACCGCTCCCGCATCCATTACCGGACTTCCCGTTGCGGTAACCTGCGGTGTGCAGATTGTGGGCAAGGCATTTTCCGATATGTCCCTGCTTGATCTTGCAGAAATTTGCAAATAAGGAGGAAGGGTTTTTATGAAATACGAAACAGTCATAGGCCTTGAGGTTCACGTTGAGCTGGCCACCAAATCCAAAATTTTCTGT
>JAZSDB010000041.1:0-7843 GCA_045530975.1 Eubacteriales bacterium | reverse complement strand
GCAGAAACAATTCCTGTTACCCTTTCACCTGTATTTAAAGTTTTGAATGACTGTTCGAGCATCTCAGCAAAGCTGAGTTCCTCTCTTGTGATGTCTGACATCTTGTTGTGTACCTCCTGTATTATCCCGCTCGGCGTGGATGCGCCGGCGGCTATTGCAATTTTATTTGCGGTGCGGATGATTTCCGCATATCCGTCCAATTCGTCTGCCGATTCTATCATAACGGAATTATCGCAGACCTCTTTTGCTATGGCAAAAAGCTTGGCTGTATTGGAGCTGTTACGTCCTCCCACAACCACTGTCATATCACTTTTTGCGGCAAGCTCTCTTGTTTTCTTCTGGCGGTTTTCGGTTACACTGCATATAGTTTCGAAAACCCGAACATTGGGATAAAGCTCTTTGATTTTTTCACGGCAACGAATCCATTCCGCTTTGGAATAAGTCGTCTGCACTGCCAAAATACAGTCTTCTTCGCTTACAAAGCCCTCGCTGTGAGCTTCCTCGATGGCTTCCGCATTGCCGTAAACAACGCCCTCGCCCTTGGCCCAGCTCATTATCCCCCTTACCTCCGGATGCTTGGCATCGCCGATAAGGATTATTTTTGTGGTTTCGGGCTGTGAATCCACTATCTTGTGGATTTTGGAAACATAGGGACAGGTGGCATCCATGCAAGCCAGATTACGCTCGGATATACGCTGAAGAACCTGCTTGGTGGTACCGTGGGCACGCAGGAATACCAAGCCGCCCTCAGGCACCGAATCCACATCGGTATCGCCTATAAAGGAGACACCACGTTCCTTCAGGGTTTTGTTGAAAATAGGATTATGAATCAGCTCACCCAGGCAGAAAATGCGGTTTTCGGGGTTATTCAAGCTTTCATTTATCATATCCACAGCACGCTTTACGCCGAAGCAAAAGCCGCTGTATTCCGAAACTGTAATATCAGCCATGGTTATTTTCCGCGAAAATATCGCACACCTTATCGAAGCAGTATCGTGCCACCTCGTGGGAGGTTGCTCTTTCGCCGTCCTTGCCTACCGAAGAATATTCCTCGTAGGAGATGGGCTTGCCCACATAAACGTGAACCTTTTTAAATAAGGTGGGCTTTTTATTTTTACCGTAGCAGATAGCCACAGGCAAAACCGGTGCCTTTGCACGGAGTGCTATAAGGCCCACGCCGGGCTGTACGGTTGCGGGATCGGGGCTGTCGCAGGGGATTCTTGTTCCCTGAGGAAATATGCCCGAAACATTGCCCGCATTGGTTATCTCACAAACCTTACGGAGCGCCGCAAGGTCCGATTCGCCGCGATTGATGGTAACGGCATCGCACTTTTTGAGCACCCATGTCATAAATCCGGATTTAAGCAAATCGCTTTTTGCCACAAAATATATCTGACGCTTGAAAGCGCAGGCAACGAAGAGCGGGTCGGAAAATGACGAATGATTGGCAACGATTACACAATTACCGTCGGCAGGGAGATTTTCCGCACCATGGACCTTCACACGATGAATAAGCTTGACATAAACACAAGCTATTCCACGTATAATTTTGTATCCGCTCATATTTCACCCAAGATTTTATCGATGATTTTGGATGCATTTTCCACCATTTCATCGATAGTCATGCCGGAATTATCGAACATTATTGCATCCTCGGCAGGGATTGCGGGAGCGATTTTTCTTCCGCTGTCATTGGCGTCGCGCCATTTCATTTCGGAAAGAACCTCCTCATAGGTGGTTTCCACACCGCGAGCCAGCAATTCTTTATATCTGCGGTCAGCACGTGCCTCCGGCGAAGCGATAACAAAAAGCTTAACCTGAGCATCGGGCAGGATTACGGTGCCGATATCACGGCCGTCCATAATAACATTGTTCTCTGCCGCTATGCTGCGCTGTGTTTCTAAAAGGAAAGAACGCACCTCGGGGATTTTAGAAACATCGGATGCATATTTAGAGCAAAGAGGGGTGCGGATTTCATCACCGATTTTCTCGCCGCCCAGATAAACCACTCCTCCGCCGTTTTCCAATTTCATTTCAATATGGATTTCGGGGAGAAGAGCCACTATGGCCGCAGTATCATCGGAGGCAACACCTCTTCTCGACACGAAAAGGCCGATAGTTCTGTAAAGGGCGCCGGTATCGATATATACAAAACCATATTTTCCGGCAAGATATTTTGCCAGTGTGCTTTTTCCCGAGCCGGAGGGGCCGTCCAAAGCAATTCTTACTGTATTTTTAATCATAAATATCACCAATTTATAATTATACATACTTTTGAGCGGTTTTTCAATAGTTTTTTCAAAATAACCATATATATTTTTCGCAAGACGGCTTTTTCCGTCGTATTACACACAAAACCCTCATCATTTGTTCATATTTCACATTTTACATCTCTTAAATAAAGTGGTTTCTCTTGACATTGAACAATAAAGGGTGTATAATGCTGTCAAGCGAAAAACGCTAAAAACCTAAAAAGGAGAAAATTCACAATGAAGAAACTTTCCCTCATTCTTGCTCTTATGCTCGTACTTACCTGCGGCGTATTTGCAGCTTGCAGCGATGATGCTGACACCAGCTCCACCGCTTCTACCGAACCCGGTGTTTCCAAGACCGAATCTAAGGAAGAATCCAAGACCGAATCCAAGGAAGAATCCAAGGATGACTCCTCCGAAGCTTCCTCTGATGTTTCCGAGGACAACACCTCCGTTCCCGAAATCAACGTAGGTACCGAAAACCTTGCTGCCGGCAAGACCTACACCGCTTCTGAACAGTACAGACAGGGCGGCGCTGACGTACAGTGGGGTTGGGACGACAACGCTCCCTACGCATATCCCGATGAAGACGGCAAGGCCCTTACCGATGGCATTAAGCCCGCTGAAGGCTCCGATATGTTCACTGCTGAATGGGCAGCTTGGACCGGCCAGCATCCTAAGTATGCTGAAGAAGGCATTAAGTTCACCATCGACCTCGGCGAAGTTATGGAAATCGCTAAGGTAGACGTTTGGTACGGTACTCAGACCCTTCAGAACGGCGTTGTTGCTCCCGCAGGCATCGAAGTTCTCGTTTCTGAAGACGGCACCAACTTCACTTCTGTTGGCTCCGTTACTCCTGAAGATTCTAACAGCGTTACCAACATGTGCGCTTCCGTTATCGGCGTAGCTTCCGGCAGATACGTTCAGATCAACGTTGTTTCCGGCAACTGGGCATTCTTCTCCGAAATCGAAATCTTTGCTCCCGCAGCTGAAGCTGACGAAACCTCTGAGGTTGTTTCCGAATAATCAGGAAAAACATAAAGGCAGTCAAATCGACTGCCTTTTCTTTTTTTATTTTCGGTTTTTTATCAACAGCAATTCACCGCATTCAACCCATATTTTTGCGTTCTTGCCGCACATGCTTTTATTGCTTAATGCATATTGATAATCGGGGGAAATTGTTTGATTTGCCAAGGGATATTTGGCATTTTCGATATAGACACCCTTTGCGGTTCCGCTTATGTTCATAAGAGAAAATTCCGAAAACTTACGGGGCACGGTTTTCGGAGTGCTGTCCACGATTTCCATTTCGCTCAAATCATCTGCCAGCAACGCCCTTTTGCCCTTGCGATGCAACCACAAAAGCAGTGAAAGATTACCCATGGTGTGGTCCAATCTTCCGCCCGTCATACCCAAAAGAAGAAAATCGTCAAAGCCCCTAACCACGCATTCCTTGGCGGCAAAAAAGCTGTCGGTATCGTCCTTTTCCTTGGGCAATTCAATAATCTCATCACAGACAACGGGCTTATCCCAGGAATCGAAATCGCCTACAAAAAGGCAGGGCTCTATACCTAAATTCTCTATATGCTCCATTCCGCCGTCGCAGACAACATAAAAATCGCTTTTCGGCTTCAAATAGGGCTTTATAATGTCATAATTTTTTATATCACCGCCGCCGATAATAACGCATCGCTTCACGATTATCCCTCCCTTTCACTGAAAACATTATAACAGCATTTAAAGAAAAATCAAGTTATGTTAAAAATTTACGGATGAGAAACAATTGTTGTGCATAAAGCTATTGCAAATAGCGGCAAATAGGTTTAAAATGCATACTATGCAAATATGTATTTTTATATCATATACTCAGGGGAGAAAATATGTTAGAGCTTCAAGGGATAAAAAAGAATTATGCTCAAGGCGAAAACGAGGTTCGTGCTCTTAAAGGCATTGACCTGAAATTCCGCAAGAGCGATTTTGTTTCGATTCTCGGCCCTTCCGGTTGCGGCAAAACCACAATGCTGAATATTATCGGCGGTCTTGACCAATACACCGAGGGCAATCTTATCATAAACGGAAAATCCACCAAGGATTTCAGCACCCGTGATTGGGATGCATACCGTAACCACTCCATTGGCTTTGTTTTTCAGAGCTATCATCTTATTCCCCACCAGAACGTGCTTCAGAATGTAGAGCTTGCTCTTACCCTTTCAGGTGTTTCCAAGACCGAAAGACGCGAGCGTGCCATAAAGGCATTGGAGCAGGTTGGTCTGGGTGATCAGATTAAAAAGCGCCCCGGTGAAATGTCCGGCGGACAGATGCAGCGTGTGGCTATCGCCCGTGCGCTGGTAAACAACCCCGATATTATTCTTGCCGACGAGCCCACAGGTGCTCTTGATACCGAAACCAGCGTGCAGGTAATGGAGATTTTGAAGGAAATTTCCAAGGAAAAGCTGGTTATAATGGTAACTCACAACCCCGACCTTGCAGAGCAGTATTCCACCCGTATTATCCGTATGCTTGACGGCGTGATTACCTCCGATTCCGCCCCTCTCACCGAGGAGGAAATCGAGGCGGCACGGAAGGAGGACAAGGCAATATCTGCACAGCAGAGCGGTAAAAAGAAGAAGGAAAGAAAGCCCTCTATGTCCTTCGCTACCGCCTTTGGTCTTTCTCTCAAAAACCTCTTCACCAAGAAGGGCAGAACCACCCTTACCGCCTTTGCAGGTTCTATCGGCATTATAGGCATAGCTCTTATTTTTGCCGTTTCCAACGGTATGTCCAATTATATAAATACCGTTCAGGAGGACACCCTCACCGCATATCCTCTCACGCTGGAATCCACCACAGTGGATTTCACCGAGCTGATGCAGAGCTTTATGGGCGCAGGCAGCGGACGTGACCACGACAATGATGCAATTTACAAGGACCCGATTATCGGCGATTTGGTTAATGCGCTGAGCGAAATCGAGGCATCTCAAAATGACCTTGCCGCCTTTAAAGCTTATCTCGAAAGCGAGATAGAAAAAGAGGGGTCCAAATTCAACACCTCGGTCAGTGGAGTACAGTATTCCTATGCCTTGAATTTTGCGGCATACACCAAAAACCTTGACGGAACAATTATCAAATCCGATTCCAACGCTTTGATGATGGAAATGTTCAGCGATTTTATGCGCAAGATTTCCAGCAACAATGCAAACAATGAAAATAATATGGACTACTCGTCAGGTGCCACTCAATCGCCTATGATGTCCTCTATGATGTCAGCCAAAATGTGGCAGGAGCTTTTGCCTCAGCTGGACCGCTCCTCCCCCGTAAGCGATGTATTGAAGGAGCAATATGATCTTGTAAGCGGTGCATGGCCCACCAAAATGAATGAAATTGTTTTGGTTATCAGCGAAAACAACGAGCTTGACGACCTGACACTTTATGCCATCGGCTTGCTTTCCAAGAGCGAAATAGATGCTATTATCGATGCGGCATCCACCGGCAACGCTCTTCCCCAGGATGACAAAAAGTGGGAATATGACGAGATTATCGGCAGAACCTTTAAAACCATTCTACCCTATGACTGCTACCGTGAGGTTAACGGTACATTTGTGGATGTAAGCAGTAACGAAAGCATGCTTCAGCTTCTTTACGAGGATGCTTTGGAGCTTGAAATTGTAGGTATTATCCGTCCCGGAGAGGACACCGAATCGGCAATGATTACCGGTGCCATCGGATACACACACCTGCTGACAGAATATATTATCAAAGAGTCCTCTCAATCGGCAGTTGTACAGGCACAGCTGGCAAACCCCACCACCGATATGCTGACAGGACTTCCCTTCAAGAGCAACACCACCGCCTTTACCAACAAGGAAAAGGCAGATGCCTTTGATGCCTACCTGCAACAGCTCGGCATTGACGAAAAGGCAAATCTCTATATTGAAATTCAGTGCTTGAAGGCCTATGCTCAACAGCTTAAGCTCCAAACCGACGCCATTTTGGATTCTATGAAGGACAAAAATGCCATCATCGAGCAGGCGGCAGGTGTAATCGCCGAGCAAATGAGCGTAGATGTGCAGATGGTCAAAGCTCAGCTTGAAAAAATGGAGCTCGAAGAGCTCAAAAAGCTTATCCGTCCCTCTGTGGAGGAAATGGTGAAAAAGGAGATTGCCTCCCGTGTGAAGGAGCAGCTGAAAACACAGCCCACCGAGGTTCTGGCTTCCCTTTTGGACAGCGAATTTGTTGCCTACACCGATGAAGAAGAAAAGGAAAAAGCAAAGGCCGAATATTACGATAAGCTTACCGTATTTTCTTCAATGTCCTATGAAGAGGTATTGAGAAAAATCGGTTGTCTTGACCTTGAAGCCCCTGCCGCAATCCACCTTTTTGCTTCTACCTTTGAAAACAAGGATTTAATTGTTGAAGCCATTGCAGATTACAACAATTCTGTTGATGATGCTCATAAGATTGCATATACCGACTTTTTGGGAATTATGATGTCCTCCATCACCACAATTATAAATGCAATCACCTATGTGCTTATTGCCTTTGTGGCCATATCCTTGGTGGTTTCCTCCATTATGATTGGTGTTATCACCCTTATCTCGGTGCAGGAAAGAACAAAGGAAATCGGTATCCTCCGTGCTATCGGTGCCTCCAAGCGCAATGTTTCGGGTATGTTCAATGCAGAAACAATGATAATCGGCTTTGCATCGGGCCTGTTGGGTGTGGCAATTACCTACCTCCTCTGCATTCCTATAAATGCAATCATCTACTCTCTTACCGAAATTGCAGGTCTTAAGGCAGCATTGCCTATCGAGATTGGCATAATTCTTATAATTATCAGCGTAGTTCTTAACCTTATTTCCGGTCTTATTCCCTCCCGCTCAGCGGCCAAGAAGGACCCTGTGGTGGCTCTGCGTACAGAATAAATTATATAAACAACGGCATCTTCGCAGGTGCCGTTTTGTTTTTCTTTAAACACTTAAAGATAAATTATTTTACGTTTATCGTTAAATTATTGTTGACAAACGCAAATTTGTGTGTTATAGTGATGTCAGAAAATGAACTTGGAGGTTTGTTATGGATAAGCTTATTTCAACAGCTAAAAAGCTGAACACGTTTTTCAAGATTGCAGAGGTTATTGCAATGGTTGCCGCCATTTCCTGCTTGGTAGGTGCAGTAATTGTAGGCGTAGGATTGGCATTTTCTCTGCCCTATGAATATATCGGCGATGGCTTCAATGTATTGGATATGGATTTTATGTCAATAACAGTGGCAGAAGCTTATGCTCCCGATATAGATATGGTTTTAGTCCAGTGGTTGGTTATAACTATTCTTGCTTCTGTCTGTGCATTTATTGTAAAGTTTGGCCTAAAATGCATAAGATGCATTCTGGCGCCTATGGCAGAGGGTCAGCCCTTCAGCAGTGCGGTGGCAGACAATTTAAAGAAGCTTGGCATTTACAGTATTGTACTTGGCATTGCAGGCAATATTCTTATTATTGTAAATAATGCCTTTTTAGTTTTCGGCTGTAATCTGCCCGATATTATCAAGAGCGAAAAGATTACTGCCCTTACCTTTGAATTTAATTTGGACCT
>JAZSDB010000160.1:0-4120 GCA_045530975.1 Eubacteriales bacterium | reverse complement strand
TGGCCTCCGACTTCACTGCCAGCGGTATTGAGGTTCCTGCAGGTATGAAGAACCCCACCGGCGGCGACCTCAGCGTTATGATGAATTCCATTGTGGCGGCACAGTCGGGACATACCTTCCTTTACCGTGGCTGGGAGGTTACCAGCGAGGGCAACCCCTATTCTCACGCCATTTTGCGAGGATATGTGGATTATGCGGGAAGAAGCGCATCCAATTATCATTACGAGGATTTGCTAAGGGTTGAAGAGCTTTACCAAAAATCCAACCTAACCAACCCCTCCATTATTGTTGATACAAACCACAACAATTCCGGCAAGAAGTACTTGGAGCAGATACGTATTGCAAAGGATATTGTCCACAGCCGCAATCAAAACGACGAGATAAAGCGCCTTGTTAAGGGCTTGATGATAGAAAGCTATCTCGAAGACGGTGCCTGCAAGGCGGAGGAGCATATTTTCGGTAAATCCATTACCGACCCCTGCCTTGGCTGGGAAAAGACCGAAAAGCTTATTTTTGATATTGCTGAAAAGCTGTAAGGGTGAAATAAATGGAAAACAAATTGGAAGAAGCAAGAGCGATAATAAATTCGGTGGATAAGCAGATGGCCAAGCTCTTTGAAGAGCGTATGAAGGCCGCCGAAATGGTTTTTGCATACAAAAAAGAAAAGGGACTGCCCATTCTGGACCAAAAGCGTGAGGACGAGATTATCGCACGTAATTCCGCTTATGTCGAGAACGATGTGCTGAAGGGCTATTATATAGATTTTCTCAAGAATGTGATGTCGGTTTCCCGTTCATATCAATATCGCCTGCAAAAGGGCTTGAAGGTTGCTTACAGCGGTGTGGAGGGCGCTTTTGCCCACATAGCGGCAGGAAGAATTTTCCCCGAAAGCCAACGTGTTGCCCATGGCGATTTCAAGGCGGCTTACGATTCTGTAATGAACGGCCTGTGCGATGCTGTTGTTCTTCCTATCGAAAATAGCTATGCGGGGGAAGTGGGCCAGACAATGGACCTTATTTTCTCCGGTGAGCTTTTCATCAACGGCATATACGAGCTGGAAATCCATCAGAACCTTTTGGGACTTCAGGATGCCGCCGTGGAGGATATCAAAAAGGTAACCAGCCACCCGCAGGCCCTCAGCCAGTGCCACGATTATATTGAAATGCGGCATTTCACGGCGGAGGAGTCAAACAATACTGCGCTGGCCGCAAAAACCGTTGCCGAATCGGGAGATAAATCGCTGGGTGCCATTGCCAGCATCGAAACGGCAGAGATTTTCGGCTTGAAGGTGCTGGAGGCAAACATCAATAAAAGCGGTGAAAACACCACACGCTTTGCGGTTCTTTCCAAGGTCAGAGCTCTTGATACAAAGCTTTCAAGCACGGTTTTAATGCTGACAGTAAAGCACGAGGCGGGCTCCCTTGCAAATGCCGTAAGCATTATAGGTAAATACGGCTACAATATGACCGCATTGCGCAGCAGACCGATGAAAAAGCATTCCTGGCAGTATTATTTCTATATTGAAATCGACGGCAACGTTGACAGCGAAAACGGACAGAAAATGCTTGAAGAGCTCAAGGCCGTGTGCGATAGGGTAAAGATCGCAGGTACCTTTGCACCCCATACCGAAATATAGGTGGAATAATATGACTATCAATATGAACTTGGGAGAAAACAGCTACGATATTATCGTAGAGCGCGGTATTCTCTCACAGGCAAATAAATATCTGAACCTCAACCGCAAGGTGCTTCTTGTTTCCGATAGCGGTGTGCCCGTCCAATATGTGCAATGTCTGGCACGTCAATGCAAGGAGGTCGTTGTCTGCATCGAAGAGCAGGGCGAGGGTACAAAAAGCATGGAGCGCCTCAGCCGCCTTCTTCAGGCAATGCTGGATACCGGCTTTTCGAGAAAGGATTGTGTTGTTGCTCTGGGCGGCGGTGTGGTAGGTGACCTTTCGGGCTTTGCCGCATCAACCTATATGAGAGGAATAGATTTTTATAATATACCCACAACCCTCCTTTCACAGATAGATTCCTCCATCGGCGGAAAAACAGCAATAAACTTCGGCGGAGTAAAGAATATAGTAGGCAGCTTCTATCAGCCCAAAAGGGTTCTTATCGACCCCGATTTGCTGAAAACACTGCCCGAAAGACAGATTTCCAACGGCCTTGCCGAAGCTGTGAAAATGGCGCTCACCTCCGATAAGGAGCTCTTTGAAATCTTTGAAAAGGGCGATATCGAGAGGGAAATAGACCAAATCATCATCCGCTCTCTTAATGTGAAAAAAAGCGTGGTAGAGCAGGATGAAAAGGAATCGGGCCTCCGCCGTATTCTCAATTTCGGACATACCGTGGGCCACGGTATAGAAAGCAGTGTGGGTATGAGCGAGCTTTATCACGGCGAGTGTGTTGCGCTGGGCATTATACCTATGTGCGGCGAAGACATCCGTGACAGAGTGATAAGGGTATTGAAAAAATGCAAGCTTTGTCGTAAAATCAATTATGATTGGGAGAAGATTACCCAAGCCGCATTCCACGATAAAAAGGCAACGGGCGATACCGTAACCGTAACAACGGTAAAGGAAATAGGCAGCTTTGAAATGAAGACCGTAAAATGCCTTGAAGTGATGGAATGGGCAAAAAATGCTTTGGAAGGTTTGTCAGAATGAAAAACACATTGGGAAACAGCGTTGCAATAACTCTTTTCGGAGAAAGCCACGGAGAATATATCGGTGCAATTATTGACGGCTTGGCCTCGGGAATAGAGATTAACCGCCAATATATCGATGAAATGCTCACCCTTCGCCGTCCCGACGGAAAGATTTCCACCCCCAGAAGGGAAAAGGATGAATATAAAATTGTAAGCGGTGTTATCGAAAACAAAACCACGGGCACACCCATTACAATACTTATCCCCAATGAAAATGTAAAAAGCGGCGATTATTCCCAAATGAAAACCGTTGCCCGCCCCTCCCATGCCGATTACACCGCAGAGTGTAAATATCACGGCTATCAGGATTCGAGAGGGGGAGGACACTTCAGCGGAAGAATTACCGCCGCCCTTGTTGCCGCAGGCGCAGTGTGCAAATATGCCTTGGAGCAAAAGGGTATTTATATAGGAACCCACGTGAAAAAATGTGCAGGTATCGAGGACAGAGCTTTCGATGATTTGTCGGCAGATATCATAGCACTGAACAAAAAAACCTTTGCCGTTCTTGATGAGAATATCGGCGAGGATATGAAAAATGCTATCCTTGCGGCCGCGTCGGAGGGGGACAGCGTGGGCGGTGTGCTTGAAACCGCAATAATAGGTGTTCCCGAGGGTGTGGGCGAGCCCTGGTTCGATTCTGTGGAAAGCGCCCTTTCCCATATAATGTTTTCTATCCCCGCAGTAAAGGGTATAGAGTTCGGTGCCGGCTTTGCCTTGTCCGATATGAGGGGCAGCGAGGCCAATGACCCAATGGAAATAAAGGATGGCAGAGTGGTTACCTCCACAAACAACAACGGCGGAATTAACGGCGGTATCACCAACGGTATGCCCATTATTTTCCGTACGGCGGTTAAACCCACCCCCACCATCTTCAAGCCCCAGAATACAATAGATTTCAAATCAATGACCGAAACCGTTATAAAGCCCGCAGGCCGTCACGACCCTGCAATTGTTCATAGAGCAAGAGTGGTGCAGGATGCCGCCTCGGCAATAGCATTGTGCGATATGCTGGCAATGAGATTTGGTACAGATTGGATTAAATAAAATGAAAAAATACGGATGCATCGGCAAAAAGCTCACCCATAGCTTTTCAAAGGAAATTCACAGCCGCCTTGCCGATTATAATTACGAGCTTATAGAGCTGGATGAAAGCGAAATAGCGCCCTTTTTCGAGAAAAGGGATTTTTCGGCAATCAATGTGACAATTCCCTATAAGCAAGCGGTAATCCCTTACCTTACCGAAATCAGCCCGATTGCAGAGCGTATCGGTGCGGTAAATACAATTGTGAATAAAAAGGGTAAGCTCTATGGCTACAATACCGATTATTACGGAATGAAGGCCCTTATCGAAAGGGTGGGGATAGACCTTAAGGATAAAAAGGTGCTTGTCCTCGGCAGCGGCGGTACAAG
>JAZSDB010000066.1:0-1774 GCA_045530975.1 Eubacteriales bacterium | reverse complement strand
GTTAAGGAAGGTGTCGATATCCGCCTTGGTAACCAGGCCGCGGTTTGCCAAAAGACGTGCCGTAAGAGGGAAAACGCCGTTTTCCAACGAAATTTTGGCACAAAGTTCTTCATCCACCGTGTGTAATTGCCATGCTCTGTTATTCATACTGTGCTCACCTCCCGTGAAATTAATAGGTTTTATTTGTGGTTGTTTGCCGCCGAATCCTCGCCCGAAATATCAGGCAGGGTGGCGATGGGAGTTGCTGTAAAGGTAACGTTATAGCTCTTTGACTGAACGTAAATGCCGATATATTCGCCGCCGAGATTTATTTCCACGTCGGCGGTATAGCTGCCGTCAAGATTTACGGTTACCTTGTTGAAATCCGCAACGGCGGTCATAAGCGAGCTATCGAAATTCTCGAATGCATCCCTTGCACCGATAACCGTTATTTGCAGATCATCCTTAACATTATATTCATAGCCATCGGGAAGGTTCTGAACCGATATCCTATCCGACGTGATGGTATAATTTCTTACCGAAAGCTCGGGCATTTTAACGGTAACGCTTATTTTAGAGCTTCCGCTTTGGTTGGTAACACCGGCGGGAAGCATGCTTGCAATGGGAAATTCAAAGGTCTGTGTTCCGTCGATGGCGGTTTCGTCGATTTCTATAACAAGCTCGTTAATACTGTTAAGCGCATCGGGACTGCCCGACACCAAAACCGACTGCGCCGAAACTGTGGGATTAAGGTCCGCCACGCCAAACATTCCGCCGGTAAAGGAAAGGCGAACCGGAACGGTTTTCTGCTTGGTAACGTTTATCGTAACGTAGGCGTTGGTTTCGGAAATAGTAACGTAAGGGTTATTTATAACCTTTCCGTTGGCATCGCGAAGCTCGATATTGCCATAGCCCGAAATATTGTTGCTTATTTCGTTTCCGTCAAGATTGAAATTAACGTAGGCGCCCTCGATTTCAGCCAACACCGATTTAGGACCCGAAACGGTGACCGACATGGGGTTTGCCACCGAGGATACGAAGGTAACGCCCTCGGTCATAACGTAATTATCCCCTGTATCGACGGTAACCGATAAAAGGTCGCTTTTTTGGGTAAATTCATCCACAAACACCGAGGCTGTGGTGCAGGATTGCCATATAACCTCCACTCCGTTGGGAGATTCCACGGTTATCTCGATAGTCTGCTCCCCTGCCTTGGTGGCCTTGGAAACGTCCACCACCGCGCGGAAATCGTCCGAGGTGAGGGCGTTAAGCTCCGACCGTTTACCCTGTGCGGTAACGGTTATGGAAGAAAAATACTGTTCCCTTGCAAGGGTATAGCCCTTGTTTTTAACCAGCTCATCCTCGCCGATAACGGTAACCTCTACGCCTGCGAAGTTTTCTTCAAAGAGGGTGCTGTCATAGCCGATAGCATAAAGCCAAATAAGCAATGAGCAAACGAAGGAGCCCACCAGCGCCATAATTTTGGCGGCACGGGAAAAGCCTGCGGGGCGAGCTTTGCTTTGATTATTATTCTCCACCTTTTTCGCCCTCCTCTGTGTTATTTTGCTTTCTCTTGAATTTGCCCTTAACGCGGTTGGTTATGGTCTGCTTTTCCTCCTTGATAAGCAGGGAGGTGAGATATGCTTCAAGAGTTTTTGCGTTGAAATTACGCTTTAAGCTGCCGTCCAGGGCAACCGATATTTTTCCGGTTTCCTCGGAAACCACCAGCGCCACGGCATCGCTGTTTTCGCTTATGCCGATAGCCGCCCTGTGGCGCGTTCCCAATTCCTTAACT
>JAZSDB010000163.1:0-4458 GCA_045530975.1 Eubacteriales bacterium | reverse complement strand
TGCAATGTTTGCACCTGCAACGAGGTTATCTTCGTTGCCTGCATAATCTCTTGCAGCAGCGGTAGCGTTTTCGAAGATAGACTTCATAATACCGCAGAGCTTTTCGTCAACCTCTTCAAAGCTCCAGGAAAGTCTCATGCTGTTCTGGCTCATTTCAAGACCGGAGGTTGCAACACCGCCTGCGTTTGCAGCCTTTGCAGGGCCAAAGTAAACGCCGTTTTCGAGGAACGCAGAGATAGCTTCGGGAGTGGAAGGCATATTTGCGCCTTCTGCAACGTATTTAACGCCGTTTGCGATAAGCATTTTTGCATCGTCGCCGTTAAGCTCGTTCTGGGTTGCACAAGGAAGTGCAATATCACACTTAATAGACCAAATGCCCTTGCCTTCGGTATAGACCGAGCCGGGAACACGTGCAGCGTATTCCTTAATTCTTGCACGTTCAACTTCTTTGATCTGCTTCATAACGTCAAGGTTGATGCCGTTAGGATCATAGATGTAACCGTTGGAGTCGCTCATTGCAACGACCTTTGCGCCAAGCTGAGTTGCCTTTTCGCAAGCGTAGGTAGCAACGTTACCCGAACCGCTGATAACAACGGTCTTGCCTTCAAAGCTGTCGTTTTTGTGCTTAAGCATATTGTCGGTGAAGTAGCAAAGACCGTAGCCGGTTGCCTGAGTTCTTGCCAAGGAGCCGCCGTAGGAAAGGCCCTTGCCGGTAAGAACGCCGGTAAACTCATCACGGATACGCTTGTACTGACCGAACATATAGCCAACCTCTCTTGCACCAACGCCGATGTCACCTGCGGGAACGTCGGTATCGGGGCCGAGGTACTTCTGAAGCTCTGTCATAAATGCCTGACAGAAGCGCATGATTTCATTATCGGATTTGCCCTTGGGATCAAAATCGGCACCGCCCTTACCGCCGCCCATAGGAAGGCCGGTAAGAGAATTCTTGAAGGTCTGTTCAAAGCCGAGGAACTTGATTACGGAAGAGCAAACGCTGGGATGGAAGCGGCAACCACCCTTGTAGGGACCGATTGCGCTGTTGAACTGAACACGGAAACCACGGTTCACCTGAACCTTACCGCTATCGTCAACCCAAGCAACACGGAACTGAATGAAACGTTCGGGCTCTACGATACGGTCCATAACGCCTGCGGCAACAAGGTCAGGGCGCTTTTCGATAACGGGAGAAAGGGATTCGAATACTTCGCCAACGGCCTGAAGAAATTCCTTTTCGCCTGCGTTACGCTTTTCAACCTGAGCATAAAGCTCAGAAAGATACTGATTTTTGATTTGCATTGAGATATACCTCCGCACAGATAATATAACATATATATTTTATTTTCAATTATGGATTATACAACGTTATTTGCAAGATTGCAATAGAAAACCTGCACTTTTAACGGATTTTTTCCAGAGAAATGCGTTTTTTTGCAACATCCACATCGATAACTCTCACTTTGATGATGTCACCGACCTTTACAACATCGCCTGCACGCTTAACAAATTTATCGGAAAGCTTGCTGATATGTACCAAGCCGTCCTGATGAACACCTATATCAACGAAGGCGCCGAAATCCGCCACATTGCGAACCGTACCCACAAATTCCATACCCACCTTAAGGGAGGAAATATCCATTGCATCGGTACGGAGAATCTGAGGAGGAAGCTCATCGCGGGGGTCACGTCCCGGCTTTTCAAGCTCGGAAACAATGTCATTAAGGGTGGGAACACCGATACCCAGCTCTTCCGCTACCTTTTCACCGCCCTGCGCCTTCAAGCGGGAGCGAAGCTCACCCAGATTGCGGGAGCGCACATCGTCCTTGGTATAGCCCAGAAGCTTGAGAAGAGAATATGCCGCCTCGTAGCTTTCAGGGTGAACAGAGGTGTTATCAAGGACTTCCCTGCTTTCGGGCACTCTTAAAAAGCCCACGCACTGCTTATAGGCCTTTTCGCCTATACCCTTTACCTTTAAAAGCTCGGCTCTTGTCTTGAATCTGGAAACGGTGGTGCGGTATTCATAAATGCTCTTTGCGATTTTACTGTTGATACCTGCGATATGGGAAAGAAGAGAAACCGATGCGGTATTCAAATCCGCTCCAACGCCCGAAACACAGGATTCCACCACGCCTGCAAGGGAGCTATCCAATGCCTTTTGCTCCATATCGTGCTGATACTGACCTACACCGATTGCCTTGGGATCGATTTTTACCAGCTCGGCAAGGGGGTCCTGCAAGCGTCTTGCGATGGAAACGGCACTACGGAGCGATACATCGAACTGAGGAAATTCCTCGCTGGCCAGTTTGGATGCAGAATAAACCGATGCGCCTGCCTCGTTGGTCATAATATAGCTTACGTTTCTGTCCAATTCCTTTATCATACCTGCCACAAAGATTTCGCTTTCCTTGGAGGCGGTACCGTTACCGATGGAAATAATGTCAACCTTATGCTTTTCTATAAGCTTTTTAAGGGTTGCCTTTGCTTCCTCGGTTTTATTCTGAGGAGGAGTAGGATATACCACGGTAGTGGCAAGAACATCGCCCACATCGTCTACAATAGCGATTTTACAGCCGGTACGGTATGCAGGGTCAAAGCCCATAACAACCTTTCCTCTTACAGGAGGAAGCATAAGAAGGTTTTTCAGATTTTCACCGAACACCTTTATTGCCTGCTCCTGAGCACCGTCTGTAATAAGGTTGCGCATTTCGGTCTGTACAGAGGGAGCGATAAGACGTTCATAAGCATCCTCTGCTGCCTCTCGCACGAAGGGGGTGGAGGAGCTTTCATAGGCAACAAGAACGTTGTTGCGAAGGTATTCGAAAACCTTTTCCTTTTCTACCTCTACCTTAACGGCAAGGATCCCCTCCTTTTCTCCGCGGTCCACCGCAAGCACACGGTGAGAAGGCATTTTGGAAAGGAGCTCGCTGTAATCATAATAAAGGCGGTAAACGCTGTCCTCCTCGGTTTTTGCCTTGGAAACCAGCTTGCCGGTGCGATAGGTAAATTCACGAATCCATTTACGGTAATCGGCATTATCGGACACACGCTCTGCAATAATATCCTTGGCTCCGTTAAGGGCGTCCTCTGCCGTATTTATCTTCTTTTCGGGGTTGAGGTAGTTTGCCGCCTCAGCAACAATATCCACTTCCCTGCTTTGCTCAAGCATTAATTCCGCAAGAGGGGTAAGGCCTGCTTCCGCCGCAATGCTTGCACGGGTACGGCGCTTGGGACGGTAGGGGCGGTAAATATCCTCCAGCTCGGAAAGGGTTTGGGCATTTTCGATAGCCGCAACCAATTCCTCAGTAAGCTTGCCCTGCTCGTCAATCAGACGCTTTACATCGGCACGTCTTGCATCAAGGGCACGGTAAAATTCCAGCTTTTCGCCCAATTCACGAAGCTTTTCATCATCCAGAGAGCCGGTGGCCTCCTTACGGTAACGGGCAATAAAGGGGATGGTGTTGCCCTCGTCTATAAGATTTACTGCCGCTTCCACCTGAGTGGTACGGATTTTTAATTCCTCGGCAATTCTTGCAATAATATCCATTTATTTCCTCCAAATTATGCTATTTTGATTATATCACAAAACATTGAAAATGTAAATAACCGACGTAAAAAAAGGACCTGACAGGAGGTCCTTTTTCATTATTTTTTGTCATTTTTTGTCGGCAGATATAAGATACAGCATTTCCCCGTCCACACGGAATTTTATCTCGTAGTCGCCGAACTCCATACCGTAAACACGTTCCCTGTCGCTATGATACTGAGGACGGGGGTCACGGGACAGAATCTCGACAAGGGAAGGGATTTTATCTGCGGGGAG
This sequence comes from Eubacteriales bacterium, assembly GCA_045530975.1. GTDB lineage: Bacteria > Bacillota > Clostridia > Oscillospirales > CAG-382 > Coliplasma. Next base: position 638 of record JAZSDB010000163.1, on the reverse strand, counting down.
AGCCGACAAGGCCGAATTTTCATCCACCACCTGCAAAACCTTTCCTCCGTCGGGAGCAAAGCCGCCCGTTGCCGAGGGAATACAATCGGCATAAGGAAGATATGGCTTTATATCGTATATGGGGGTACCGTTCATAAGATCGGCGCCCGAAACCACCAAAACATTTCCGTTGTCGGAGGTGTTTACTATCTGCTCCAGCTTGACACAGGAAAGAGCCAGCGAATTGGGGCGGAAGGGGGAACGGGTGGCAAACACCCCTACCCTTTCATTGCCTCCCAATCTGGGAGGGCGCACAGTGGGAGACCAATCCTCACGGCGGGCCTCCGAAAAGCCCCAAACAAGCCACAGATGAGAAAAATCGGTAATACCTCGCAAGGCATCGGCAACCCTGTATTCCGGCTGAAATACTATCCTTGAAAGCAGCTCCTTGGCAAGGCCGCTCTGTCGGGGTACGCCAAACTTGGTTTTAAGGTCATTATAGATATAGGCGATGGGTTTTATTGTGTATTGGTCTGTCATAGCCATTACAGATTGTAATATTTATCAAATTCTGCAGGATGAGGGATAGCTGCCATCTGACGGCATTCCTCACGCTTGTTCTTAATAAAGTTTTTAATCAATTCCTCGGGGAAAACATT
>JAZSDB010000238.1:0-5475 GCA_045530975.1 Eubacteriales bacterium | reverse complement strand
CCCTGCCGTATTTACGAAAGGTTTTGGGTGAACACCTGCTTTATCAGAAAGGCGAAAAGAAAGCTTTTTGCCGCCATTAAGAATGCAAAGAAGGACAGAAAATGAGAGTTGCTGTGGTGGGCTCCCGTGGGATAACCCAATCCTCCGAAACGGGAAATTCCTTAACGGTCTGGTTGTCGCCACGCAAAACCAAACCGCCCTCCTTCACCGCCACAACCCTGTGCAATAGAAAATGCCCGTCACGGTTGCGGTAAAGAATAATATCGTATTTTTTTATTGCAGTATCAACCTTTTTCAGATATACCACGCTTTCGCCGTGATACAAAAGGGGCTCCATGCTTGTGCCCTTAATGGTAAAGGCGGCACTGCCTCCCAGATTAATCTGCTCTTCAATCAAGGGTAATATTTCAGACAGCTCTACTGTTTTATTCAATTACTCCTGCCTCGCTCATCTTGTCTGTAAATCTTTTAATGTCGGCAATGGCGGTTTCTGCGTCAATATCATATTCGGCAGTGATTCTTTCGGCAATCTCATCCACAGACAAGCCCTCCTCAAGCCCACGCCAGATTATGGCGCCGCTTTCGTTAAGGGTGATCATACCGTTGAAATTCAATTCGCCGCCTGCGTTCATCACAACATAGCTGCCTGCGACCTCACGTAAAACCAGCCCGTCTTTGATTTTCATATAGCCACCTCGACACAATTTCTGAAATATATTATAAAACCATTGCCGTGTTTTGTCAATAAAAATGATTATAAGTGTTGATTTTGGGGCAGGATTTTGCTATAATTTATTGAGATGTCAGAAAAGGATGAAGTATAATGAAATATATCGTAATGCTGGGCGACGGTATGGCCGATAAGCCCGTCGCAGAGCTTAATAATAAAACTCCTCTTGATGTGGCAAATAAGCCCGTGATGGACTTTATTGCATCCCACGGTAGGGTGGGTATGGTGGATACCGTGCCCGAGGGTATGGTGCCCGAAAGCGATACCGCAAACCTTGCGGTAATGGGCTACGACCCTAAGATTTATTCCAAGGGACGTTCTCCCCTGGAGGCGGCAAGCATTGGCATAAAAATGGCCGATGACGAAACCGCTATCCGTGCCAATATCGTTGCGCTGGGCGGAGATGGCGATTATGAGGACCTCATAATGCTGGACCACTCCTCCGATGAAATCCCCACCGAGGAAGCCCGTGTGCTTATCAATGCCGTTCAGGAGCGCTTCGGCAACGAAATTTTAACCTTCCATTGCGGCATAAGCTACCGCCACTGCCTTATCTGGAAAAACTGCCCCGATTACAACGATTATTCACGCCCCCACGATATTATCGGTCAAAGGGTAGGGGACCATCTCCCCAAGGGTGAATTGGGCCGTCCCATGCGTGAGCTTATGAAGGCCTCCTATGAATTTTTGAATAACCATCCCCTGAATATCAGCCGTGCCGAGAGAGGTCTTAAAAAGGCAAACTCTGTCTGGCTGTGGAGCCCCGGCAAAAAGCCCTCCCTGCCTTCCTTTAAGGAGCTGACAGGGCTTAATGCATCTGTGGTCTGCGCTGTTGACCTTATAAAGGGTATCGGCTTCTGCGCAGGAATGAATGTGCCTTATGTTGAGGGCGCAACCGGCGCCGTGCATACAAATTTTGCAGGCAAGCGTGATGCCGCTATCGAAGAGCTGAAAAAGGGTGCCGATTTTGTGTATATCCACGTTGAGGCCCCCGATGAATGCGGACATCAGGGCAATGCAAGGGAAAAGGTTCGTGCTATCGAAGCTATCGACAGGGATATATTGCAGGGCTTGATGGACTATCTGCGTGGAAGCGGTGAGGATTTCCGTATTCTCCTCCTGCCCGACCACCCCACTCCCGTCAGCGTCCGTACCCACACCCGTGCCCCCGTTCCTTTTGCGATTTATGATTCCCGCTCCGATGTAAGCTCGGGCTGTGAAATTTATTGCGAGGCCGAATGCGGTAAGAGCGGCCTTTATCTCGATAAGGGCGAAAAGCTTATTAAACTTCTTTTGGGAGAAAAATAATGAAAGCATTGGAATCTATGGGCTATGTTGCCCTGAGAGACTATAATTATTTTGTGCGCTTTAATATGTTCAAGGGGAAATATTACCGCTTGAAGACCTTGGCGCTTATCCTTCTGTCCTTCATTACAGCCGTGTATTTTGTGCTCTACGGGCTTTCCGGCGGAGGAGCAAAGTATTTCGTTATAGCGGGAATTATCGCTCTCTGCTTTTTTATGTTCTTTTATGTGTGCAGCACTACGGTTAAAAATATCTGCAAGCAAAATGCAAAAACCGTCCGTGCGAGACAGCGTGTGCTGTTCGGTAAAGACGGCTTTTTGATGGATCTTATCTGTGCCAAAGAGGAGGATAACGAATATAATGAGGTCTTTTTCAAGGAAATCGACCGTATTTATTTCGCTCCCAAGGCAATTTATATCTATATAGATAAGCGCTCGGTTATCATAATGCCCAAGCGCAATCTGAATATGTCACCCATAGAAGCAAGGGAGTTTTTGAAAAAATACGTTCCCGCTCAAAAGCTTGTTGTGTGTGTCTGACAAACCTCCAACAGCTCATCAATGTCAGAGGTGTCCTCGCCTCGTGCCACCAATCCGATACGACGTTTTAATGCGCCCGAATGCACCTTTTTGCAATATTCTGCAAAATCGTCTGTGTTCGGGCGTTCTTTTCCCAGATAAAGGTCGGTGTAATCGTAATTAAAGGCACAGCCGCAGTGCTTTGCAAGCAAAAGCACATAAACCTTTCCCGCCTCCTGCGCAAAACGCTCGGTAATTATTTCAAATCCGTTGTCCCAAAGGATTTTCCTCAGCTCCTCCTGAGCAGACATGGGCTGTAAAACCAAGGGGATTTTGTGGGCAACATAGCTCCGCAAAACCATTTTTCCGATAAGCTCTCCCCCCATTCCGCATATTGCGGCGGCGGTGAGATTTTTGTCCTCCAATCGGTCAAATCCGTCGGAAAGGATAAAATCGATGCAGACACCCTGCCTTTCGGCATTTTCCTTGCCCTTTTCCAAGGGAAGCCTGTTGATGTCCGATGCAACGGCACCGTCGGTAAGCAAACGCTTTTTTGCCTCTATGGCAAGAAAAGCGTGGTCACTGCCTATGTCGGCAATCAGCTCCTGATGTCCGCATAGCTCAATAAGAGAAAGTGCGGCCTCCAGACGGTTTCCCAATGAATTTGTCATATATGTACCCCCACCTGCAAGAGCTTGGGAAATTCCCGTAAGCTCCGCAAAATACAATAATCCTATATTTGTTCAAACAGCTTGTCTTCCATGGCACGAATGGCCTTTTTTGCCTTGTTCTTTATCTTAGAGGCACAACAGCAATGCTCCACAACGGCCTTGGCCGCAACCATACCGATGGCGGCGCCGAGAACGGTAATAGAAATAAAGGTGCATAGCTTGTTGCCGGCCACGCATTTTTTGATATTCATCATAATATTTCACCTCGTAAAATATTATGAGGCACTTTTCATTTCATTATACTACCACATTTCGGCGGTTCTTTCAATAAAATTTTGCCAAAAAGCGGCTTTCTCAAAAAAATCCAAAGATTTTCGCCGATAAATCCCACCTATTTTGAAAAAAGGTGTTGACAAAACTGTACTTTAAAGCTATAATTGAAGGTGCGTTTTTACGCAAGTTTTTCGGAAGGGGTGTAAAAATGCTTGATCTGAAAAAACTTTTAGACGGTTCTCTGCCCTATATCGATTTCGCAATTGATTTGCAGGAATGCGATTTTGTGGATGAATCCCTCACGGGCACCGCATCGGCAACCGGCAGAATTACCAACCAATCGGGCTTGGTTTTGCTTTCGGGCGAGCTGAAACCTGCATTGACGGCGGTTTGCGCCCGCTGCGGTAAGGAGTTTGCATATAATACTCCCATACAATTAAGCGCAAAAATCACCGATAAGCTGGCCAATGATGATGAAGAGGAGTTTGTTCTTCTTGTGGATTCACAGCTGGATATCGATGAGCTGGTGCGCTCTGCATTAATGCTTGAATTACCTCTGCGCTTCCTCTGCAGTGAGGATTGTAAGGGTCTGTGCGCCAAATGCGGAAAGGACCTTAATCTGGGCGCTTGCTCCTGCGAAACCAAGGAAAGAGATCCCCGCTGGGATGTTCTTAAAGACTACTTCGACTAATTTTTGTAATTAATAAAATATATAACTTATTCAAGGAGGATTCCAAAATGGCAGTACCTAAGAGAAAAGTATCCAAGGCAAGAAGAGATAAAAGACGTTCTTCTGTTTGGAAGCTCGATCTTCCCGGAATGACCAAATGCCCCAAGTGTGGAGAATATATTCTCTCTCACCGCGTCTGCAAGAGTTGCGGTAGCTACGGCGGAAAAGTAGTTCTTCAGGTCAAGGATAAAGAAGACTAAGCGAAATAGCGTGTTGCGGTATCCATGCAACACGCTTTTTTCAGTATTAATGCTGGGTAGGTGATAAAATGGTTACAATCACTTCGGTGGAAAAGGGCTCGTTGGGAGCCAAAAAAGGAATACAGCCGCAGGATATTTTAATATCGGTCAACGGCCATCCCATCAATGATGTGCTGGACTATCGCTTTTATATAATGGATTCCCACCTTGAGCTGGTTATTCACAGAGGTGCGGACCTGCTGGATGTAATTATAGATAAATCGGAATACAGCGACATCGGCTTGGAATTTTCCACCTACCTTATGGATGAAAAAAAGCGGTGCCGCAATAACTGTATTTTCTGCTTTATCGACCAAAACCCAAAGGGAATGCGTGAAACGGTGTATTTCAAGGATGACGATGAACGGCTGTCCTTTTTGCAGGGTAATTATATCACCTTAACCAATCTGAAGGATGCCGATGTGGAGCGCATAATCAAAATGCGTATCTCTCCCGTCAATGTTTCGGTTCATACCACCAATCCCGAGCTCCGTGTGAAAATGATGGGCAACCGCTTTGCAGGTGACTGCCTTAAATATCTTTCTATGCTTGATGAGGGCGGTATTTCCATAAATGCCCAGCTGGTGCTTTGTAAGGGAATAAATGACGGCGAGGAGCTTTCACGCTCCCTTTCCGATTTGACCGCTCTGCAAAATATCGAAAGCATCGCTCTGGTGCCCTGCGGTCTGACAGGCCACAGGGAAGGGCTGTACCCTCTCCAAAGCTTCGACGGCCCCTCGGCAAAGGCAGTGCTGGATATTGCCGATAAATACGGCGAGCTTTGCCTTGAAAAAAGGGGAATGCGGTTAATCTATCCCTCCGATGAATTTTTCCTTCTTTCGGGCAGGGAATTTCCCGATGAGGATTATTACGAGGGCTACCCCCAGCTTGAAAACGGCGTGGGAATGATAAGAAGTGATACCGAGGAATTTTATGAATGTCTTGAAAATCTTCCTCAGATGGATTATAATAGAAGGGTAACCGTTGCAACCGGCTTTGCCGCAAGGGA
>JAZSDB010000222.1:0-2954 GCA_045530975.1 Eubacteriales bacterium | reverse complement strand
CTGAGCAGACTTGAAGCAAACCTGTTGGCTGAATAATTATGTAAACCAAATCAAGAGAGCTGTGCACCATAGCTCTCTTTTCTTTTTTCTCTTTTCGCCATCAAAAAGAATAATCTGCTCCTCCGAGGCAACAATAACATTAAGAGAGGAACAAACATAATCTGTTACAAAAAGAGGAGTGTAGAAGATTGAATTCTTACAACGGCGAGGAAAGCATACGCCGAGGTGACATATACTATGCCGATCTCAGCCCCGTGGTGGGCTCGGAACAGGGCGGAATCCGTCCGGTTTTGATTGTGCAGAACGATATGGGCAATAAATACAGCCCCCCCGTTATTGCCGCCGCCATTACCAGCAAGACCTCAAAAGCAAAATTACCTACCCATATAGAGATAAGTGCGGGAATAAATGCCGCAAAAACGGAAGGAAGCGGTCTGGCGAAAAACTCGGTTATATTATTGGAGCAGATAAGAACCATCGACAAGCGCAGGTTAAAGGAGCGGATGGGAAAGCTGGACGCTCGAACAATGCAGCAGGTTGACAGTGCAATAGGTATAAGCTTCGGCTTGGGCTGATTACAGCAAAAAGGGCGCCGTATTATCACAATACAGCGCCTTTACTTTTATTATTTATTCTTTTTTCTCAACAGGAGCACGGCCAGCGAAATAAGGGCAGGAAGAGCAAATGCAATAACAATCAACATCAAGACAAGCTTGCTCTTTTCCCCATCATTATCCTCCGTGTCCCAATCGGACGCTTCGGCAGAGGTATTATCTATCGCAAAGGAAAATTCCTCTTCATTCTTCACGACCGAAACCCTTACGGTGATTTCCTCGGAATAATTAAAGCCGTCAAAGGCACGTATAACAAAGCTTTCCTCGCCGATAAATTGGGCATTGGGGGTGTATACCAGCGATTGCTTATCTGCGGCAATGCCTGCCATACCCTCGGTGGGTCTGGTTACAAATTCTACCGTAATATCATCCCAATAGGAATCGGAATCGGTTATCTCAATCTCTGCCATACCCGATTTATCACCGTGGGCAAGACGGATTTCCGAAACAGAAAGAGCAGGCGCATTGTTTTTATATGTACCCTTAACAAAGGCATAGGTAAGGTCATACAGACGGCGAAGGTAACGGCCTTGATTGGTGCTTATGTCCCCATAGCAAAAATCGTAATAGCTGCCCTGATTATAGGTGTTCAGGCAATGCATATATCCCTGCTTGTAGCCGTAATAAAGATAGCTTTCGTAATTTCTTCCTGCCGTCATATAATCGTCTGAGATAAATTTTGAATTATCTGCCGTTTCTATGGCCGCACCCAGCTTATTGTAATATGCCGAATAGGCAAATTGAGAAAGCATGGGGATTTGAAAATAGCTGTATTCATCCAAGGCCGCATTGGGCTGCATTACCGCACCGCTGAAGCCAAGCTTCTCCCACAGGTCATAGCCCGTTGAAAGGTAGAAAAATTCCGTATAGGTGATATATCCCTTGCCCTTTACATAGCGGTTCATCTGCTTTACAAGGTCGGGCTCGTGGTCGGTTTCGGAATAATCAACCTCATTGCAATGCCAATAAAAGCCCTCTAATTTAAGGTGTGAAAATTCCTTTTCCTTAAAGGCGGCTATGCATTTGTTTACGTACCATTTTACAATTTCGGTGCGTTCCTTCAATGTGGAGCACATCTCTTCCCTGCCGTCACCGTTTATATCGCCGAAGGGGGTATCGGAGGCCGCGGGATAAGGTATGGTAAGGAATACGCTGTATTTGCCATCCCTGCCCAAGGCGGAAAAAGCATTTTTTACAGCATTGTTCAATGCCGAAAGATTATATCCCTCCGCAAAGGTGTTTTCAAGATAATCCTCCCAACGGCTCATTTCCCTTTCATCCTTTACCGCAGAGTGATTTTCCTTACGGCAGGGGACAAAGGTAATTGCATCGAACATAGTTCCCGAAATATTCTTATTGGTATCCAGATAAGCCACATAGGGGAGCAGCTGATTTTCGGTAAGATAAACCTCCGATGCGCCGTTATGTCCGTTGTAAAGCTTTACAATATCGGTCAGTCCGTTAAGATCCGAAGGATAGCCCTTGGGGCTTTCGGGCTTATCGGGGCGGACGGTTCTTTCTTTGCCGTTGAGCTCACGGCCTCCGAAAACGCTTATTTCATCGAAAAAGCAGAAATTGTCGCAGGCAATCTCCACCCTTACATATTGAGCGCCATATCTTGCGGATAAGGAAATTTCCTCCTGAAAAATCTGCACCTCATCGCTGTGCAAAGGATATTTTGTGCTGTATTCCTTTACCCTTTGGTAATCCTTGCCGTTCTCCGAAAGATAAATATTTATGTAGCGAGGGGCATAAATGCCCGAGGATTTTTTGTGCAGAAAGGATGCGGAAATACGCTCTATTGCCATTTTTTGTCCCAAATCAAAGGTAACTATACGGCTTTTTCCACGGAACGCACGGTACCATTGGCCATTGTCCTCCGAGGCATCCGCCCTTATTCCGTCGGTAAGCTGTCCCTTGTCCTGTTCGTAAAGGGTGCCGTTTTCATTTTTGAATTGGCCGTGGGAAAAGGATACAGGTTCCCCTGTATCTACAACATAGGATATACCGCTTACAAGGTTTTCCCGCTCCGACTCTGCCCCTGCATAAACCGTAAAAAATTGCAAAAGAAGGCAGACAAGCAAGAATACAGACGGTAATCTTTTTCCCATTTTACTCTCCTGTTTTGATTAATTGATAATAAACCTCTGCTATAATCCGATGACCGATTTTATTGGGATGGGGGTCCACCTCGATAGTGAGTGGGAACAGCCCGAAAAAGGCATTGATAGGTCTTTCGGAAGCTCCTTCAAAGGCGCTCCACACGTCGGCAACGGTGTATCCCTGCTCATCGGACAGCGATTTTATAACCTCATTAAGTCCGCTTACCGCATTATTGCC
>JAZSDB010000031.1:0-1606 GCA_045530975.1 Eubacteriales bacterium | reverse complement strand
GGAGCTGGTTGAGAAGGAGCTCACCAACGGAACGGAGACGACGGTTACCGAGGTGGTCGATATCGTCGGTCTTGCCAACGCCATGGTAGAGGCAGATGATATAGTTAACCGATGCATAAATATCATCGATTGTGATATGCTTGGGAATAAGCTCGTCGATGGACTTCTGACACGCCTTGGCAAAAGCTTCGGCATCGGAAAGGCCAACCTCGCTGATAATACGGGTAAGGGGCTCGAGAGCAACATATTCGCCCAGGCCGAGAATTTCATCGGAAATACCGGTAACAGCAGAAGCATCCACCATATAGTTGGAGAATACCTTTACCTCTACCTGCTGTTCGTCCTCTTCAACGTTGAGCCATACCTCGCAAACGCCTGCGCGCTCCAGAGATTCCGCCTCTACACGAGAGAGCTTTCTGCCTGCTTCGAAAAGAACCTCGCCCGTGATGGGAGAAACGGCATCACGAGAAAGCACCTGACCTGTAATTCTCTTAGCCAGTGCAAGTTTCTTATTAAATTTATATCTGCCGACCGGAGAAATGTCGTATCTCTTTTCATCAAAGAAAAGATTATTGATAAGTATCTGAGCGCTTTCGACGATAGGAGGATCGCCGGGGCGCAATTTACGATAGATTTCCTTGAGAGCTTCGTCCACAGGATTGGTCATACCGCCTGTCTGAATAACACGGTCAACCTCCTGAAGCATTGTATCCTTCTCGAAGGTTGCCTTCAAGAGAGCTTCGTCGCCGAACTTTTCAAGGATCGCCTCGTTGGAGCCCAAGCCGAATGCACGAAGCAATACGGTAATGGGAATTTTACGGTTTTTATCGATGCGCACATAGAATACATCCGAATTGTCGGTTTCGTATTCAAGCCATGCGCCGCGGTAAGGAATAACGGTTGCGGCAAGAAGATGTCTGCCGGATTTATCATCAATTGCTTCATAATAAATACCGGGCGAGCGGACAACCTGAGAAACAACGACACGCTCTGCGCCGTTGATGATAAAGGTACCGCTGTCGGTCATGAGCGGGAAATCGCCCATGTAAATCTCCTGTTCCTTCACTTCACTGGTGATCTTGTTGGTAAGACGTACAGTTACCTTGAAGGGGGTAGCGTAGTTCAGATCTCTTTCCTTGCACTCTGCGATGCTGTACTTGGGTGTTTCATCGAGAGAGTAATCTACGAATTCGATGATAAGGTTACCGGAATAGTCCGCCATAGGGGATATATCCCTTAACACGTCCCCGATATCACGTTCCACGAAATCTTTGAAGGACTTTTTCTGCACTTCAATAAGATTAGGAATTTCGAGAACCTCATCGTTCTTGGAAAAAGACATTCTGAGGTTTTTTCCGAGAAGTTGTTCTTTCACCATTTGACCAATCACTCCATTCATTTTCTTCGCCTTTTTTGGGCGAGAATCTCCACGGTGTTCGTTCTCCGGTGCGGAAAAACAGCACGTTTTGCCGAAATGTTTTCGGGTACAACGGCATATCATCCGCATTATAATGCAGTTTATTATATTAACACCTTTTCAAGTGCTTGTCAAGTGTTTTTTACGAATTTTCTATTGAATTTTAACAAAATCAGATTATTTTTTATT
>JAZSDB010000099.1:0-4017 GCA_045530975.1 Eubacteriales bacterium | reverse complement strand
ACAGAACGACATGGCAACGATCCGACTTATTCTTTGCCCCAGGAGGATATAAAATGGAACCGAGAATTCTTAAAATCGACCCCTATCTTACTCCCTTTAAAGAAGAATTGCAAAAGAGAATAGAGCTGTATCACAAAAAGCGCAATGAGCTTATCATACCCGAGCGCAAGCTTTCGGATTTTGCCAACGGTCACGAATATTTCGGTATTCATCCGCTGGAGGACGGTTGGGTATACCGTGAATGGGCACCGGGCGCCGATGCAATGTATTTTACCGGTGATTTTGCTCAATGGGATATTTATGCCTATCCTATGGAAAACATCGGCAACGGCGTTTTTGAAATAATTATAAAGGGCAAGGATACTTTAAAAATAGGCGACAAGGTTCAGGCCATTGTCTGCCGTAACGGCGAAACCATGCGCCGTGTTCCCGCCTACGCCACAAGGGTGGTGCAGGATAGCGTCACCTATGAATGGTGCGCTGAGGTGGATGATATTCTTTTTGATAATTTTCAGTGGACCGATGAGGACTTTGTTCCCGCAAAAACACCCTTTATATACGAATGTCATATCGGTATGGCTCAGGAAGAGGGACGGGTAGGCAGCTTTAAGGAATTTACCAAAAACGTGCTTCCCCGTGTGAAGTCACTGGGCTACAATACCATTCAGATAATGGCCATAATGGAGCACCCCTATTACGGCTCCTTCGGCTATCAGGTTTCCAATTTCTTTGCCGTAAGCTCCCGTTACGGAATGGCAAGAGATTTGAAGGAGCTTATAAATACCGCCCACAAAAAGGGCATAACCGTGTTGCTGGACGTGGTTCATTCCCACGCTGTAAAAAACGGCGGCGAGGGCTTGAATTATTTTGACGGAACCCATTATCAGTATTTCCACGAGGGGCCGAGGGGCTATCACAAGGCGTGGGATACAAAGCTTTTCAATTACAATAAAAACGATGTTTTGCATTTCCTCCTTTCCAATCTCAAGTATTGGATGGAGATTTTCCACTTCGACGGCTTCCGCTTTGACGGTGTAACCTCTATGCTCTATCACGACCACGGTCTGGGTAGTGCCTTTACCGATTATTCTATGTATTTTTCTATGAATACCGATGTGGAGGCAGTAACCTACCTGCAGTTGGCCAATGAGCTTGTTCACAGCTTGAATCCCAACAGCATTACCATTGCCGAGGATATGTCCGGTATGCCCGGTATGTGCGTTCCCATTGAGGATGGCGGTATCGGCTTTGATTACCGTCTTTCGATGGGTGTTCCCGATTTGTGGATTAAATTCATAAAGGAATACAAGGATCAGGATTGGGATATGTTCAAGCTTTGGTACGAGCTGTCCACCTGCCGTAAGGGTGAAAAGAGCATCGGCTACTGCGAATCTCACGACCAAGCGCTGGTGGGCGACAAAACGATAATCTTCCGCCTTTGCGATTCGGAAATGTATTGGAGCATGAGCAAGCACATCGAAAGCCCTATTATTGACAGAGGTGTGGCACTTCATAAAATGATTCGTCTTATTACCTCTACCGTGGCGGGCGAGGGCTATCTCAATTTTATGGGTAATGAATTCGGTCACCCCGAATGGATAGATTTTCCCAGAGAGGGCAATGGCTGGAGCTACCACTACTGCCGCCGTCAATGGAGCTTGGCAGACAACAAATTACTGCGCTACGAATATCTCAATAATTTCGATAAAGCTATGATAAAGCTTTTAAAGAGCGGACGTGTAATGTCCAAAAAGGCAAATAATCAGTGGATACAGCAGGACGATAAAGTGATTATTTATACCAAGAAAAAGCTGGTCTTCTGCTTTAATTTCCACCCTGACCGCTCCTTTGAAAATTACTTTGTTCCCGTGGAGGAGGAAGGCAGATACAAGGTTGTGCTTTCTACCGACGATAAGGATTTCGGCGGATTTGACCGTGTGGACAAGGAATATGAATATGTGGCAGAAAAAACCTCCGATAACCGTTTGGGATTTTTCTGTTATCTTCCTTCCCGTACCGCAGTAGTGCTTAAAAAAATCTAAAAACAAAAGGTTGCTTTCGGGCAACCTTTTTTGTATAAAAATATTGATTTTAAGATATTTTCGTTGTAAAATATTTGGGAAATAAATTTTTGGTGGGTAATATGATATACGAATCGGTACAAAAATTAATAGATTACGGCATAAAAAACGGCCTTATCGATGTATTGGATAGCTATGTGGTGCGAAATAGCTTGATGGAGGCCCTTTCGCTTTCCGATTGGGAGGAAAATTCTCAAGAGTGGCAGAATGAGTCTGTCGATGACCTGCTGGCACCGCTTGTGGACTATGCCTGCCAAAAGGGCATTATTGCAGATACCTCCAATTCCCGTGACCTTTTCGACACCAAATTAATGGGCTTTCTCACTCTTATGCCCCGTGAGGTGGCAAGAGAATTTTTTGCCCGCCTGGAAAAATCTCCTTGCGAGGCAACCCAATGGTATTACGATTTCAGCAAGAAAACAAATTATGTCCGCGCGGGCAGAATTGCAAAGGACCTTAAATGGCCCTATAACTGCCAATACGGCACTTTGGATATAACCATAAATTGCTCCAAGCCCGAAAAGGACCCTCGTGATATTGCCGCCGCAAAAAATGCAGTGGCCGCCGCATATCCCAAATGTCAGCTTTGTGCCGAAAACGCCGGCTTTGCAGGCCATGCAACCCACCCTGCAAGGCAAAATCTGCGCCCTGTAAGCATAACCGTAAATCAGGAGGAATCGCAGCTGCAGTATTCTCCTTACGGATACTACAATGAGCATTGCATTGCTTTCAATACCAAGCATATTCCAATGAAGATCGATGAAAAGGTCTTCGATAAAATGTTTGATATTATCAGCATCCTGCCCCATTATTTTGTGGGATCCAATGCCGACCTGCCAATCGTAGGCGGCTCCATTCTCGCTCACGAGCATTTTCAGGGCGGAAATTATACCTTTGCCATGGCCAGAGCGGAGGTGGAAAGGGAATTTGTGCTGAGCGGATTTCCCAATGTTTCTGCAGGTATCGTTAAGTGGCCTATGTCGGTTATACGTGTTTCCTGCTCGGACAGAAGCGAGCTTTCGGCTTGCTGTGCCTATATTCTTGAAAAGTGGCGCGGATATTCCGATGCTTCGGCAGGAATATATGCCTTTACCGACGGTACTCCCCACAATACCATTACTCCCATCGCAAGAATGAATGAGGGCAGATTTGAATGCGACCTTGTTCTTCGCAATAATATCACCACCGAGGAGCGTCCTCTCGGGCTTTTCCATCCCAACCCGACCTTGCATCACATCAAAAAGGAAAACATCGGTCTTATCGAGGTTATGGGTCTGGCGGTGCTCCCCGCACGCCTTTCCAAGGAAATTCCTTTGATGGAAAAGGCATTGCTTGATGGCGGAAGTATCGAGGATACGCCTCAAATTGCCTCCCACGCTCAATGGCTTGAAGAATTGAAGAATAAATATTCCCATCTTGACCAATCCAACGTAAGAGCTGTTTTGGAGCAGGAAATCGGCTATGTGTTCCTGCAGGTATTGGAGGATGCAGGTGTGTTCAAGCGAGACGATTTGGGTCTTGCCGCCTTTGAACGTTTTATTTCCTCCTTAAATTAACGCAAAAAAAGAACCTCTCAAAGAGGTTCTTTTTCATTTTTGCTTATTTAAGCACGTTGCAGTAATCGAGGATTGCAAGAACAATACCAACGAGAACGTAAAGGTCAACAAGACCGCCTACAATACCTACAATCCAGCCGATGATCGGAATTGCAGCAACAAGACCGATAACAACGCCAACAACGATACCAACAACCAACTGAATGAGGATGTTGATGATAAGGCCAGCAACGCCGTCCTTTGCCTTGAAGGATAAGGGGAACAATTTTCTAAGAATATCCATAGTAACCTCCATATAATATATTAACAATAATCTACCACGTTCTATCTATTATTTCAAGGGTTTTTTATTAAAAAATGCAAAAAAATGTCATTTTTAG
>JAZSDB010000252.1:0-4662 GCA_045530975.1 Eubacteriales bacterium | reverse complement strand
CTCTCGGTAGTCATTTCTCTCGGTGTTTATATCATCGGACAAAAACCAAATATAGACACCATTTTTTCGCAGTTCTTCAACGATGTTCAAAAGGTGTTGAACATTACGCGAAAAACGGGAAACTTCCTTTGTTAGAATAATATCAATGTTTCCGTGTCTTGCTTCAAATAACATTCGGTTAAAATCGTCTCTTTTTTCAAGAGAGGTTCCCGAGAGCCCTTCGTCGGCAAATATGCCCGCGTTAGTCCAATTAGAATGAAGATTAAAATACCTTGCAAAAAATTGCTTTTGTGCTACAAGGGAGTTCCGTTGGTCTTTTTCGTCGGTTGATACACGACAATAGGCACAAACCCTATGTGGTTTGTTATCATCTGTTTTGAGGGTTGTTTTATTCGGCTCTATTATCTGTATTTGTGCCATTTTCAACATCCTCTCTCTTGATACCAATTACGTCCATTATGTAAGTTTTTATTTCCTTAATAAACGCTTCTTCTGCTTCGGTGTTTTTAAACAAAGCATCAGGATTGATTATCAATGAGCAATACCTCTCGCATCTGCGTTCTGTATATTCATTGTATGCATTGCAAAGGTGGTATAATAACCATTTGTTCTCTTCAAAATATGTTTGCAATATCCGTGCTTGTTCAACTGTAAGGTTTTTGCGACAGAAGTACCGCAATCGTTTTCTCTCATTTGCTCTATATCTGTTATAACTCATAGTAACCCTCCTTTTTTCACTATTATATCATAAACAATTTTATTCTTCAATACCGATATCGGTGAGGATGCCGATTGCCTCGTTGTAGGGCATAGTATAGCGCTGGGAGAGGTAGCGCATTGCGGCGCCAAGCTCGCCATCGGGACCGCCGAACTGGGAAATGATCATTTTTGCCAGTGCGGCATTGGGGTTTTTGATATTAACGGGGTATTGAAGCTTTTTGTCATAGGTCCACATTATCTGTCATCCTCCATATTCTGCCAGGGCCACTTACCCTTAATCCACGCCCATTGACGGTCACCGTTGCTGTTTGAGGTGAGAGGACCGTACAGCGATTCGTATTCTGCTACGGCCTCCTTTGATTTTTGGGCATAAGCGGCGTGTTTTTCCAACGCCTTTCGGTTGGTGGGATGTCCGTCCAGATAGAGTGCACACTCGTGGGCGGCGAAGGCGTACATCTGTATTTTCCGCATTAAGGTTTCTCTCTTTTTGTCGTTCATTTGCGCCAACCTCCTTTACTGCCGTAAAAGGGCAGGTCCAGATCCTTGTAAAGAGTACCCTGAGTGAGCGCCTTTTCGGGATCGTAAAGGTTTTCAAATCTTTGATAAGGCACATACATCATAGCCAACGAAACGTGCATGGGGAAGCTGTCCTCCCTTGGCATTTCGGGCATAATAGGTTCCTGGTCGATACAAAAAAGTCCAAGCTCTTTATCGCACATAAAATTCACCTTTCTTTTGCATTTTTCTTCAAGAAACGAGCTTTCGTCTCTCGTTTTCAGTATATGCAGAGGCAGAAAAAGGGTAAACAAAAAACCGATTTGGCGGGAAATCCCACTAAATCGGTTTTTTTGTTTCAATTTTAATATTAAACGTTTTTGTCGGAGCCCATAAGAAGCTCGGAAATGATGTCCAGCACCTTATCGTGGCATCCGCCGCATCCGGTGGAGCAATGGGTTACCTTCTGAACATCCTCAAAGGCGGCCAGCACGTCATCAAACTGCTTGTGAGAATGAAGTGCCTCGGCAATATCAACATAGCTTACCTGCTTGCAATTGCAAACCATATAATTTTCTTTCATTTTAATGGCTCCTTTAATAAGAAATATTATTATTAATAATATAATAACACAGACAAAAGTATATTGCAATAGATTTTGTAAGATTTTTTTATTTTTTTAGAGCTGTTCCCTTCACGGGCTTGAAATATTGAAGGGAAAACTGCAAATTAAAGCTTAATAACCGATTAAGCTCCTGTAATAATTGCAGTAGGCATCGCCTCGGAGGGTGCCTGCATTGGCAAAGAAGATAATATCATCGATGCCGTAATCATTTACGATTTGTCTTACATCGGGGAGGGCGTGGCGAGGGTCGATAACCACAATATTGCCGTAATGCTCCACAAGGAAGGGCACAAAGGCGTTGCCCGAGGACTCCTTTATAACCAAAACCTTCTTATCTTGGTCGTTTTGGGGCACATTAATATGCAAAATCGGCTGGTCGCCCACGGTAAAGCAGGAATAATTCAGGATATCTGTCTGAATACAGTTATCGTAAACACGTCCCTTTTTACCACTTCGGCTATAAACCGTCATAGTGTGCTGTTTTCGGGGCATATATGCATAAACCGAATCGATAAATTGAGCAATACGGTCATCGTTGGCATAATCGTTTACTCTGCCGTGGAATTCCTTGGTAACGGTTTTCAGCACAAAAGCTTCCTTGGGTGTGGGAGTGATGCCAATAGATTCCGCCCATTGGCAATAGGCATAGTAGGCACCAAGCTGTGTCCAATGGTAATCGCTCTTGAAATAAAGATATTCGCCTCTGTGTTGGGTGAATATTTCCTTAAGATTAACAAAATTCACCCTGCCGTAAATATCGCTTTCAAGACTGTCCAAAACCTCTCCCTGATCTCTCATCATAGCACGGACAAGGGGATTTTTAACATTGAAAATGGAAAGGGGGTGTGCAATAACGTGAATGCCCGTGTTGGGGAAAAGCTGTGCATATTCGGCATAAACCTGAGCATAGCGTTGGCTTACCTCTTTGCTGTAGCTTGCGGCGGAATAGGCCGCTCCGTCATATATCAGATAACCGCTGGGGAGAATCTCGGCATCGCCGATGTCGGTGTAAATCTCTTCATTGGACGTAACATCGTCGGAAGTGACATCGTCGGAAGTGACATCGTCGGAAGTGACATCGTCAGAAGTGACATCGTCAGAAGTGACATCGTCGGAAGTGACATCGTCAGAAGTGACATCGTCGGAGGTAACATCGTCGGAGGTGACATCGTCGGAGGTGACATCGTCGGAAGTAACGTCATCAGAGGTGACATCGTCGGATGTAACGTCATCGGATGTAACGTCATCGGATGTAACGTCATCGGAGGTTACTTCATCGGATGTAATATCGCCGGAAGTTATATCCGAAGTAATAGCTTCGGAGGAGTTTTCCGTTGAAAATACAGAGGATTCCTTCATACTGTCTGTCCTTTCGCTGTTATTGCCGACTGCTACAGAGGAGCTTTCTCCCTCGGCACAGCCGTAAGCAACTATAAAACAGAGAAAGAGGGTTAGAAACAGAAAAAATCTTTTCATAGCATTGCCTTTTTGTTTTTTATTTGTAAATTAATCAAAAACATGCTTGTGCAGGAGGGCAATAAACTCTCCCTGACGGTTGTGCTCCGAGGATTGAACCGCCAACACCGCATTTTTATCGGGAAGAACGATGGAATATTGACCGTAAGCACCGTCGGCACGGTAACAATTGGGAATTTCGCCGGGGAGCCAGAATTGATAGCCGTATCCGTTAGACCAAGGGTCCTCAACTCCTGTGGAAATCTGCAAAGAGGAGGCCTCCTTCACCCATTCCGACGAAAGAATACGCTCTCCCTCCCACACGCCGTCATTGAGATAGAGAATACCCAGCTTCATCATATTGGAAATATCCAGATAAAGCCCGCTGCCGCCGAAGGCGGTACCGTCGGGGTCGGTCTCCCAGCCGGGAAAGCCAATTCCCAGCTTGGAAAAGAGCTTGTTGTAAAGGTATTGAAGCAGGGGCTCGCCCACCGCCCTCTGAACCATACAGCCCGCCATGTGGGTATCGCCGTTGGAATAGGCAAACCTTTCGCCGGAGGGATATTGCATCGGCTTTGAAAGCATATAGCCCACATAATCGGGGTAACCCTCGCCTTTTCTGCGGTTTTCGCTCATAAGATGTCCGGGGCCAAAGCCGGAGCTCATGGTGAGAAAGTGCTTAAGGGTTATGCCGTAAACCCTGTCGTCTGTAATTATATGCTCATATTCGGGGAAAAGTGACATAATGGTGGTGTCTGTGCTAAGCTTTCCCTCGCCGATGGCAATGCCTGCGGCGGTTGCAACAAAGCTTTTGGTATGGGAATATATACATCTGGGCACCGAGGGGATAAAGTGGTGCTCTATCACCGTTTCGCCATTCTGGTACAGCGCCACCGCTTCCACGCCGGTATTATCCTTTTGAAGGGCATTGATAAATGCTTCCACCTTGGATTTCATAAAAGATCTTCCTTTTTTTGTATTTTCGGAATTATTTGCTGAAGCAGATTTGCTTGAGTATGAAATAGTCGAACATATCCACGGTTCCGTCGGGCTCGAGGTCCATAAGAGAAAGCTCTCTGTCGCTGGGTGAATATTGCTTGAAATAGGTGGCCTTAACCATATAGTAGTCGAACATATCCACCTCGCCGTCCTCGTTTACATCGCCCCGTGCGGATGAATGGTAGTTGGTGTAAAGACTGCCGCCAAAGCCCAAGGACCAGTCAATATGCCATTCCTCGGGAATAAAGGCACCCTCATAATAAAGATTGCTGAGGTAGGAGCTGTCCAGAATACCCAAGTCGGATCGTAGCCATGTCGTTCTGTGAGCCAAGGAGTTGAGTGGAACCATTGTCTTCCTAAGACCGCTT
>JAZSDB010000209.1:0-9208 GCA_045530975.1 Eubacteriales bacterium | reverse complement strand
CCGCACGCATTACATCAACTGCATTTTCGGGCTTGTACCAATGGGTACAGCAATCTATATTTATAAAATTGAGATAGCTCTGGCTTTCGGCGGTAAACACAAAGCGGAAGGGCAGATTGCAGGTCCAGTGGGACGCCATATCCCAAGAATCAAAGCCGTAGCCCTTTGCTTTCATCAGAAGATAATTCAAAACAGTAAAACGGGTATCGTCATCCAGCGGCATACCGCAAAGCTTTTCATCGGTAGCCAAACCCTCATTGCGGTTTTCACCCGAAACCGTGGGAACATAAGAGGCAACGGGGTATTTACCTGCATTTTTATACCAAGCGGTGATATCTGCACTGTTCCACGCCTCCACCGGTTGGCCCCAAGCACAGCCGATACATCTTCCCAGCCAGGCACCGTGGAAATATTTATGGTCGATTTCGCTGTAAACATCCTCCAGAAGAGAGGCATCGCTTTCCTGCTCTATATCTGCCAATTCGGTGGGCTCCATATAGGGGAAATCCGAGCGCATGGGCAACTGACAAAGCTGAGCATAAACCGCCATCAGTTTTTCTTTTTCATTATTACATTCATCGATTTTTTTGCTCCAAAAATCGACATCAATCATTCTGCCCTCTTCGGAAAGCTGTTCCAATTCTGTACGAAGAAGGTCTCTGAGCGTTGCGGCGCCTGCCATAATAAGTCCTCCGTATAATCCGATTTTGTTTATGTTATCATAGATTTTTTTCAAATGCAAGAATAAGAAGAAATTCATCCGTTAAAAATAAAAATACCAAAACAAGGAGGTACGACAATATGTCACCAAAAGAGCTTCTCTATGTAGAAGATGCACTGGGCCACACAAAACAGATCAAGACCATTTGCACCGATTATTCCAACCAGCTTACCGACACCGAGCTTTCCAACTTTGTTCAGGATATTGCCGCCAAGCAGCAGCAATGCTTTGAACGCTTTTTCAATTTACTGTAAGGGGGTATGGCTTTGCAGGACCAGGTTATAATGGATAATATCCTCACAAGCGTGAAAAATGCTTGCGACATCTTTATGCACGGAGCAATTGAATCTTCCACCCCCAATGTGAATTCCACCTTCAAGCAAGCCCTTAACGACTGTCTTTGCATGCAAAATGAAATCTATGCAAAGATGGCACAAAAGGGTTGGTACCCCAGTCAGTCTGCACCCCAATCGCAGATTGACAGCACAAAGCAGAAATATTCCGGCTGTTCCAAATAATACAAAAAGCAAGCAGATAAAACTGCTTGCTTTTTTCATTTCAATTCCATCAATATAAGTTCAAAATAATAATGATAATATTCAGTGGCTATAACATCTCCGCCCACCTGGCTGTAACCCAGTCCCAGCAGATAATTGTAGCAATCGCCCCGTCCCAAAACCCACACACGTGAAGGAAGCTCGGCCTCCTCCAATGCATCGATAATGTGAACATTGTCGCCAAAGGCACCATAGGCCTCGTGAATATCCCATTGATTTACATTGTGATAATAGGATTGATTTTCGGGCATCTGCACCGCTACAACAAAGCCGTCTATTCCGTTAAAAAGAAGTGCATCCTCCTCTTTCACCTGCTCCTCTGCCAAGTTGGAAACACTATCCGCAGACGGGTGATAGGCAACAGTGAAAATATCCACAGCACGCCAAGCAAAGGTCAGCACCAGCAATATTGCCAATGCACTTTTCAAGATTTTACTGCGGATGCACGCAAAAGCAAAGGCCATCATAAGGAACAGCAGGCCGCATATAACCACAGTGTAGCGGATGTAATAAATAGGCCTGAACAGAGAAAAGCCGAGAGCGAAAACAACCACTCCGTAATATACCTTGGAAACAAAACCAAGGGCTTTTTTGACAACCTCATTACTTCCCTTCAGATAATAATATCTGAGAAAAGCCGCCGCACCGATATAGAACAAAAGGCAAGCCCCGCCTGCAACATAATATGCAGGTTGGGGGAATTCGGCCACTCCGCCTACCGTATTTCCGAAAATGTGATAGGACACAAAATCGAAAACCAAGCTTGGCCATTCAATGGTTATCCAGGTGCCGCCGCCCTGAAGTGCCTGCAGAATAAACACCGCCGCACCGGGAAGGTAAACGCCTATCTGTACAGCCGCATTCTGCCACCATATCTTTAAGGGTTTTTTGTTTTTAATTGCCCACAGCAGCATAACGATATTTATTCCGCATACCGCAAAAAGGGCAAAATGGTGGGTATAGGCCGAGCAAATCGAGAAAACAAGGAACAAAGCCCTGTCCTTCCGCTTTACGTCCTCTCCCAAGCAACGGAAGGCATAAATGGCGGCAAGAGCTACAAAACAGGCCGCCCAGGTGTACATTCTTATCTGAAGAGCATAATACAAGGTGGAGGCGCAGAAGATTGCGCAAAAGCTGAACCAAAATCCGACCTCACCGCCGAAATCCCTTCTTATATGGGTAAATCCCAAGGAGGCGAAAAGGATTGCTCCTATGGCGGAAAAGATGCGCATTGCCCACAAGCTGTTCCCGAAAACAAGGGTAAAAAGCTTAAGGCAGAAATAGTAAAGATGAGGGTGCACATCAAAGGTAGCGTGCCACATACCATTTAAAAGGGGGCGGCTCATCATTCCTACGGTATAGGCCTCATCGAACCACAAGCTGTTTTGAAAACAGCCGAAAAGGAAAATTACCGCACCAACCAAAAGCAAGAATATATGGGCTACGCTTAAAAGCTTAACCTTCGTTTTCGTCATAGCAAGCGTAATAAACATCGCAGGCATTCAATCTCTGCACCCATCTTACCTTATTAAGTCCCGAGGACTGACAGAAGGTGCCGAGCACATTATCGTTGTGCTGGCCTGCATTGATAAATACATACACACCCTTTGAAAGGTCACGTCCATCGGTAATGGGCTTGTAGCTTTCGGGAGTCATTTCCAAATCCTTGGCTATATAGGATTCTTCTATACGGGAGAAAAGAAGAATGTCATCCAGAAATCTGTTTTCGTTTGAATTGAAGAAATAAATGGCAGGAACAGAGGGGTCCTCCGCCACACGGTCCAGTATGGTGCTGTTTTCCTTAAAGGTCATTCTGGGAGCGATGTCCTTTCTGAAGGGAGCGCTTATCATTACAAGGCAGAAGGCCAGCATAAAAATGAGCACACTCTTTGCGGGAATAACCTCACGCATAACCTTTACAAGATAGAAAAGAACCAACACAAAAGCAATTCCGCACACGGGAGCCACATAGCGAAGCTCTATCCAGGGAGAAGCCACCGAAACAATGGCAAAATAGAAGAGCGCGGGGACATAAAGGGTTTTCAGCACTTCCCTGCTTTCCTTTTCTGCGGCTTCATCCTTTTCTGCCGCCTTAAAGGAGCAATAATTGCGTTTATAGATATATACAATACAGAAAAGGATAACGGTGAAGGCCAAAAATCCGTTGAAGGCATTGTCATTCAGCTTCCAAAAATAGTCTATAAAATTATCTATAAATTGGGGCTTATCCTTCAGCTTTTCAATAAAACCCTCTCCTCGGTAGCCGAAAAACATGTGGGTGAGAGAATAAGGGAAAATAGCAAGAGATGCTCCTCCCGCCAAGGCCAAGGTAAGGGTATAAAGGCCAAGGGATTTAAAATTCTTGGCCCGCAGGAATTTTATGAAATAGATTAAGAACAGAGGAACAAGATAGAACAGGTAGTAATAGTGAGTAAGAGAGCCGGCCAAGGCGGTAATACCTACCGACACAAGCCATTTTGCCCTCGATTTTTCCTCTTCAACCAAGCGCAAATGCAAATATACCGTAATAAGTATGATAAGAGCTGTCAGCGCATACATACGGATATAGATTACATTTTCAAAGGCAGCAAGGGTGCATACCGAAAGGAAGGAAAAGGCAGCGGCAATTTCCCTGCCGAATTTTTCGTGCTTCATCGCCCTTTTCAATATAAGATAGGTGAAAAGTGTGATGAACAGATAGCAAATAATATTGAGCACAATGCCGGGCCACACAGAAAATTCTTCTACCGAAAAGCCCATTGCCACGCGGAGGAAAAGGTAGTAAAGAGGAGGATGAACATCGTTTTTCTGGTTTTCGTAAACCTGAGAATAGCTGCCCACCTCATCCTGATTTATCACAAGATAATCCTCATAATATTCATTTTCGTGCCATTGATTGTAAAAATCCGGCTCATCCTGTATTTCAACTCTGTGGTAGCCCGCCAAGCCCAAAGAATAGGATTCATCCATATGGAGATAAATCTTTTGATTACCCCAATATACAAACAGCAGACTTTGTACCACAAGAATGATGGCAAGTATAATTATTTCTGTTTTCTTATTTTTCATCAACGCCCTCTTTTCGGTTTATATTCCTATTCCGTTGCAAAACTTTAAAGGCAAACGGTCGGCATAAAGGTGAGAAGTATCGGAAACGGCAAGGCAGATAGGTGCAGTCATACCGTCCTTGTTGTTTTTGAATTCTATAATGGTCATAGAAGAATGGTTCATATCAAAGGTGGACCAGAAAAGAATGGGAGGCACGCCCAAAAGGTGGGACATCCAGGTGGTACCGAAGCCCTGATGGCAGAAAACCGCCACACGCTCATTATTGGGCTTGATTATGCGGTAGCTCATGCCCTCTCTTTTATATCCCAAGCTCTCCATAAAGGCATCCGATTCACGCATTATTCTTTCGTAGCCCTCCTTTGCCTTGGACTGACAGAAGGGCTCTGCCTCGTACCATTTATCGCCCATTGCCAAAATTTCGGGAGTTTTGTAGCGGGTGGTCTGTACGTGGAAGGTCCAATTAAGGTTTCCGCCAAGATTAGGGTCGTGGAAGGTAAATTCCTCCCAAGTGTGGCCCTCGCTGGTCCAATCCAGAATTTCGGGCTTGATTCCCAGAATTTCGCAGGCGGGCTGTGCAGTTTCCTGAGCTCTTATAAGGGGAGAAGAATAAATTCTGTCAAGACCGTTCACGGCCAATCTTCTGCCCAGAGCTTCCGCTTGACGCTTGCCCTTTTCTGTCAAGCTGTCGGGGTTGTAGCAGGGGTCTCCGTGACGGATTATATAAAGCAACATATTTATAAACCTATCCTTCCTGTAAATTCATAAGGCAAATTATCGGCATAAAAATGAGAAACCTCGGAGAATGTAAGCACCTTGGGCGCGGTTTTCCCGTTGCTGTGATTGGGAAATTCTATCACCGTTACACCGGAATGATTAATATCAAAGGTGGACCAGAACAAAACCGGCGGAATTCCCAGCAGATAGGACAGCCAGGTGGTGCCAAAGCCGTAGTGGCAGAAAACCGCCACACGCTCATCGGTAGGATTGATTATACGGTAATTAATTCCATCTCGCTCATAACCCAAAGAGTGAAGAAAAGCATCCGATTCACGACCGATTCTCTCATAGCCCTCCTTGGCGTTGGAAAGGTTAAAGGGGAAGGCCTCGTACCATTTATCGCCCAGCGCCAGCACCTCGGGAAGCTTGTAGCGGGTGGGATTAATACCAAAGGACCAGCACCATTGTCCTCCCCTCTCGGGGTCGCTGAACCCAAAATCCCTTGCGGCAAGGTCCTCGCTTGTCCATTCCAGAATGGTGGGTGTTTTTCCCAAAAGCTCGCAGGCGGGACGGGCGGTAAGCTGTGCCCTGTTCATAGGCGATGAATATATTTTATCAAGGCCGTGGACAGCCAATCTTCTGCCCAGTGCTTCTGCCTGACGCTTTCCCTTTTCGGTTAAGCTGTCGGGTGAATATATAGGTTCGGCGTGACGGATAACATATAAAAGCATTTTACCGCAGCTCCTTTTTACTTACTCTCCACCACGTAAAAATAAGAGGACGTGGGGGAATTTATAATACGGAATTTCACACAGCAATACTTACGGCGGTCCAGCTGAGAAAGGATTTCATTTATCATTTCGCCCTCAATCTCGCCCTCCTCGTGGCCGGGATAAACGGCAATAAGCAAAATACCGTCCTCGGAAAGCATATCTATGGCGTCCTTTACGGCCGCAATGGTGGTTTCCCTTTTGGTGGTAACCGATTTGTCGCCGCCGGGCAGATAACCCAGATTGAACATTCCCGCCTTTATCTTTCCTTGCACATATTCCTTTGCACGGTGGTGGGAATCGCAAATAAGTGTGTAATTTTCGGGTGCACCGTTTTCGGCCAAACGTCTGCTTGTGCTTTCCAATGCGCTTTGCTGTATATCAAAGGCATAAACCCTTCCCTCTTCCCCTACGGTTTTGGAAAGGAAAAGGGTGTCATAGCCGTTGCCCATAGTAAAATCAACGGCAGTGTCGCCTTCCTTTAAGTGCTGTAATATGAAATACTTTTCGGTTTGTAGGATGTCAAGCATAAATTCACCGTATATTCAAAACAAGGGAGGTTACGGAACCTCCCTTATCTTTATTGATCTGACTTATTTGTTGAGATAAACTCTTTCTTTGGTCTTGCCGCTCTTGTAGATAGCGCAAACCATTTCCATTGTTTCGTATGCACTTTCTACGGGGATGAACATTTCCTCGCCGGATTCAAGGCATTCATAGAAATTGTTTATCTGCTTGCAGTGGTTAACACCCCAATAGGATTTTACATTGCCGTAGCCGAAATCCTCATCGGGCTGAACTGCATGGAAGGTTCTGCCGTCGTAAAGCTTGA
The DNA here is from genome assembly GCA_045530975.1 of Eubacteriales bacterium. Classification (GTDB taxonomy): domain Bacteria; phylum Bacillota; class Clostridia; order Oscillospirales; family CAG-382; genus Coliplasma. The sequence goes on along the minus strand of JAZSDB010000209.1, from coordinate 2,542 downwards.
TGTCAGCTCTGTCGGCAACAAGGGTAGCAACACCGTTTTCGCAGTGGAACTCAATAAATACCTCTGCATCGTAGGTATAATAGTTGATTGCGTGGAAGTTTGCAAGCATACCGTTATCAAAGCGGATAACACCTTCTGCGGTATCCTCAACATCGATCTTTGCGTGACCTCTGTTTGCGATGGTAGCATCGATAGATTCGATAGGACGGTTGATAAGATAGCGCATCATATCAAGGGTGTGGATTGCCTGGTCGATGATAACACCGCCGCCCTCCTTATCCCATGTGCCCTTCCAGTCACTGCTTCCGTAATAGGAATCGGAACGGTCCCAGGTTACATAGCATTTTGCAGACTTGATAGCGCCAAGGGTGCCGTCTTCAAGAAGCTGCTTGGTAAGAACAGTACCTGCATTGTAACGGTTCTGGAAAATACAGCCGAGAACAACACCGTTTTCCTTTGCGGTGTCAATCATAGCTCTTGCATCGGCAAGCTCGATAGACATGGGCTTTTCGGTAAGAACGTGCTTGCCTCTCTTGCTGCACTCCATAGATACTACGGGGTGAAGGTAGTGAGGGAGACAGATGTGAACTACATCAATATCTTCCTTTTCAAGCATTTCGATATAATCGTAATAAGCTTTTACGCCAAATTCGGCGGCCTTTGCATCGGCTCTGTCTTTTTTGACATCGCATACAGCAACAAGCTCTGCGTTTTCACATCTTACGATACTTACAGCGTGCATAGGGAAAATGTTACCGCAACCGATGACGGCAGCTCTGTACTTTTTCATAACAAACCTCGAAACTTATATTTTCACTTGGATTATAACATAAAACCAAAAAAATTCAACCCTTTTAGGAAAATTAAACCATTATTTTCTTCTGAAAAGTGTATTGATTTTCCTGAAATAGGAGCTATCTATGCCCTCACAGGTTTCGGCAGTTGTGCGGAAGCGCCATTTGCCGCTGTCATCACCGGGAATATTCATTCTCGCATCACTGCCAAAGCCGCACATATCTTGAAAAGGAATGATTGCCAAAGCAGAGCTCGAACGCCACACGGCCTCGATTATCTTACGGCAGGCAGGAGCATCATAACCGCCCTTACCCCAATCGCCGTGATCGAATCCACTGTAATCCAGCGCGAAGGTACGTTGCTCCTCGGTGGCCTCCCACAACCAACCCAGAAGAGTATTGTTATCGTGTGTGCCGGTGTAGGCAATGGAGTTTTGAGGGTAATTGTGAGGAAGGTGGGTAGAATCCTCGCCCGGCTCAAAGCCGAACTGTACAATTCTCATACCGGGGAAGCCGCTGTCCTTTAACAGCTTTACCACATCCTCGCCGAATTCGCCAAGGTCCTCGGCAATAATGGGAACATCACCCAATGCCGACTTTATTGCCTTAAATACGGACATTCCCGGTCCCTTCATCCACTTGCCCGCTTTGGCGGTCTTTGCATTGCCGGGGATTGCCCAATAGGATGCAAAGGCACGGAAGTGGTCGATGCGAAGCAGGTCATAAATCTCGAAGGAGCGGCGGATACGCTCTATCCACCAGCCATATCCCTCCGCCTTATGCTGTTTCCAGTTATATAAGGGATTGCCCCAAAGCTGACCGTCCTCGGAAAAATAATCGGGAGGACAGCCCGCCACACGGGAGGGCTTGAAGGTTTGGGGATTTATATCGAACAAACGGGGAGAAGCCCATACATCGGCGCTGTCACGGGAAACATAAATAGGCATATCACCGATGATTTTTATACCGAGAGCATTTATTTGTTTCTTTGTTTTCTCCCATTGAGTGAAAAACAAATACTGAATAAAGCCGTGATAAAGCACTTGGCTTTCCATACTCGGTGCCAGAGAAAGTGCATCGGAATAGTTTGCACCGCTTTCCCATTCCCAGAATTTTTTGTTGCCGTTATGCTCCTTCAGAGCACGGTAAAGGCAATGGTCAAACAGCCCTCTTGATTTGATAAAGCTTGAAATTTCTTCCTTTTTCTCATCATCAAGGCGTGAAAATGCCGTTTTGAAAAGAAGCTCGTGCTGTTGACGGGAAAAGGCATAATCGGCCACATAGGGACTTCCGTCATATTCCGCCTTCTTTGCCTCCTCGGCGGTAATATATCCCTCCTCTGCCATAAGCGCAGGGCTTATGTACAGCTCATTTCCCGCAAAGGCGCTGTCGGAGCCATAGGGGGAATTTGCATAGTCCAACGGGGTAAAAGGCAAAACCTGCCAATAGGTAAATCCCATATCGGCAATACGCTTGGCAAAGGCCACCGCCTCCCTGCCGAAAACGCCCACGCCGTATTTTGAGGGCAAAGCGGAAATGCTCATAAGCACACCGCTGCTTCTGTTTATAGTACTCATTGATTCGCTCCTTTTATTGGAAAGCTTTTTTGTATTATAACTCATCATAAATAAATAATCAACAATTTATTTGCACAGCAAAAGAAAAAACCGACCGTTTTCACAGTCGGCTTATATCATTTACTGTTTTTGGGTGGTTGCCTTGTTAAGAAGGTAGGTAAGAATGATTAC
>JAZSDB010000207.1:0-7071 GCA_045530975.1 Eubacteriales bacterium | reverse complement strand
TACCGACATAAAATTGGTCAAAGGCGGTCTGGTGGTTATAGAGCACAAGATAGGGGCGGTCGCCCTGCTCCTTGAACTTCTCTACCTTGATACCGTATTTCCATTTTGAATAGGGTGACAATATGGCAAAGGCAATATTTCGCACCACACGGTGACGGAATTTTATCCAGTTTTTCTGCTTTTTCTTCATATCCGAGAAAGCTCCGTGTATCAAAATTATGTATGATTATAACATAAAATATGACAAAAAAACAAGAGCCAAACGAAAAAAACGTCTGTGCTCCTGTCATTTTTTACAGATATAAAGTATATTCTTTGCCGTATATTTGTCAATCAAGCTCGAAGGCGCCGGTATAAAGTCGGTAATACTGTCCCTTTTCGGCGATAAGCTTTTCGTGGTTGCCTCGTTCGATTATACGTCCGTTGGAGAGCACCATTATTACATCGGCATTACGTACCGTGGAAAGACGGTGGGCAATAACAAATACCGTGCGGCCGTGCATAAGTGAATCCATACCCTTTTGCACAATGGCCTCGGTGCGGGTATCTATGCTGGAGGTTGCCTCGTCAAGAATCATTACGGGAGGATCGGCAACTGCGGCACGGGCAATAGCCAAAAGCTGGCGCTGACCCTGAGAAAGTCCGCTGCCGTTGCCCCCCAGAAGGGTGTTGTAGCCGTCGGGCAGGAGGGAAATAAACCTGTCTGCATTGGCAAGCTTTGCGGCGGCAATGCATTCCTCATCGGTGGCATCCAGACGTCCGTAGCGTATATTTTCCATTACGGTGCCGGTAAACAAGCTGGTTTCCTGCAAAACTATACCCAATGAACGGCGCAGGTCTGCCTTCTTTATCTTGTTTATGTTTATGCCGTCATAGCGGATTTTGCCGTCGGCAATATCGTAAAAACGGTTAATAAGATTGGTAATGGTGGTTTTGCCTGCGCCGGTAGCGCCTACAAAGGCCACCTTTTGTCCCGGCTCGGCATAAAGGGAAACATCGTGGAGCACTGTCTTTTCGGGCTCGTAGCCGAAATCCACCTCGACCATTCTCACATCGCCCTTCAGCTCCGTATAGGTAAGAGTGCCGTCGCCGTGGGGATGCTTCCATGCCCACAGGCCCGTTCTTTCGTCGGCTTCCGTAAGGTTGCCGTCGCTGTCATATTTGGCATTAACAAGGGTAACATAGCCGTCGTCTGCCTCGGGCTCCTCGTCCAAAAGCTCGAAAATGCGCTTTGCGCCGGCCATAGCCATAATAACGGCATTTAATTGCTGTGTAACCTGGTTGATGGGGTTGGTAAAGTTTTTGGAAAGCTGTAAAAAGGCAATCAAGCCGCCTGCGGTAAGGGCGAAAAAGCTGCCTGCCGCACCTGTGGCGGAAAGGATAACCAAAAGACCGCCCAGGGTTGCCACAAGTATGTACTGAAGATGTCCCAGATTATTGGAAATCGGGCCCAGAATATTTGCAAAAATGTTTGCGTTTTTGGCATTTTCGCAAAGCTCGTTGTTAAGGGCATCAAATTCCTCTTTGGTTTTTTCTTCACGGCAGAAAACCTGTACAACCTTTTGACCGTTTATCATTTCCTCGATATAGCCGTTTACCTTGCCCACGCTTTTTTGCTGTTGTACAAAATATCTTCCGCTTTTTCCGCCGATGGTTTTTACAAAAAACATTATGGCCATAGCGGCAATAACCACAAAAATCGTAAGGGGTACGCTGATGGTTATCATTGCAAAGAAGACCGAAACAACGGTGCACAGCGAGGAGAAAATGTGGGGCAAGCTCTGAGAAATCATCATTCTCAGTGTGTCGGTATCGTTGGTATATCGGCTCATTGTGTCGCCGAAGGAGTGGGTGTCAAAATACTTGATAGGCAGAGTTTGCATTTTCGCAAACATAGTGTCACGGATATTTTTAAGAACCGACTGGGAAACGGTGACCATTATGCGGTTGTATGCAAAGGAGGATAAAGCCCCCAATACATATACTGCCGCAAGAATAAAAAGTTCTTTTGCCAGACCCGAAAAATCGGGATTATCGGCAATCAGCAGGGGAGTGATGTAGCCGTCTACAAGGGTTTGAAGGAATTTAGAGCCGTAAACCCCCGCCAAAGCACTGAAAATAATACAAAGAACAACAACTGCCAATCGCCATTTATAGGCGGTCAGATATTTAAGCACACGCTTTACCGTGGCCATATCCATTTTTTGTCCGGGCATTCTCACTCCCTTTGCGGGGCGCATCGGAGGGTCCTGATGACGTACTTTTCTTTCTTCGCTCATTGCTTGTCATCTCCCTTCATCTGCGATTGGTAAACCTCGTTGTAAATGGTGTTTGTCTGTAAAAGCTCGGCGTGAGTGCCCACACCGTCTATCCTGCCGTTGTTAATAACAATTATTCTGTCGCAATCCTGCACCGATGAAATTCTTTGCGCAATAATCAGCTTGGTGGTGCCGGGGATGCTTTTTGCCAGCGCCATACGGAGCATAGCGTCGGTTTTGGTGTCAACGGCGGAGGTGGAGTCGTCCATTATCAGAATCTTGGGCTTTTTCAGAAGGGCACGGGCAATACACAATCTCTGCTTTTGTCCGCCGGAAACGTTACTTCCGCCCTGCTCGATATAGGTATCGTAGCCGTCGGGGAAGGAGGATATAAATTCATCGGCGCAGGCGGCAATGCAGGCCTCCTTCATCTCCTCGTCGGTGGCATTTTCGTTGCCCCAGCGCAGGTTTTCCTTTATGGTGCCCGAGAAGAGCACGTTTTTCTGGAGCACCATAGCCACAGAATCTCTCAAGGTGTGCAGGTCGTAATCGCGCACGTCGGTGCCGCCAACATAAACCGCACCCTCGGTTACGTCGTAAAGACGGGGAATAAGCTGTACCAGAGAGCTCTTGGAGCTGCCCGTACCTCCGATAATACCAATGGTTTCGCCGGATTTTATATCCAAATCAATGGAATGAAGCACGTTCTTGCCCTCGTGGTAGGCAAAATCAACCTTTTCAAAGCGGATGCTTCCGTCCTCTACTTGGGTTTTGGCATTTTCCTTGCTCTGAATGGTGCTTTCCTCATCCAGAACCTCGCACACACGCTCTGCCGATGCACGGGACATAATAATGGTAACAAATATCATAGAGAGCATCATTAAGCTCATCAATATCTGCATAGTGTAGTTAAGCAGGGCGGTCAGCTCGCCTGTCTGCATTTCGGTACCGCCCGAAAGAACGATAACTCTTGCGCCCATCCAACTCAAAAGCAGAATGCAGGCGTAAACGGTTATCTGCATAAGGGGCATATTGTAGGCAATGGTCTTTTCCGCCTTTACGGTGTCCCTGCTGATTTCGTCGGAAACCTCATTGAACTTGCTTATTTCCTCATCCTCACGGACAAAGGCCTTTACCACACGTATTCCTCGCAGGTTCTCCTGCACAACACGGTTCAGCTTGTCGTAGCGCTTGAACATTCTTTTAAAAATAGGGTGGGCACGGCTCATAATCAATGCCAATCCCACCACAAGAACGGGCACGGCGCAAAGAAAGATAAGCGCAAGACGGGCATTTATGCTGAAGGCCATAGCCAGAGAAAATATCGACATTGCAGGGCTTCTCACCGCAATGCGGATAATCATGTGGAAGGCCTCCTGCAGACGGTTTACATCGGTAGTCATACGGGTTACAAGAGAAGAGGAAGAAAATTTGTCCACGTTTTTGAAGGAAAAATGGGAAATCTTGTCAAACATACTCTTGCGGAGATTTTTTGCAAAGCCGGTGGAGGCAATGGCGGCACATCGGCCTGCCAAGGCGCCGAAGCACATGGAAATAATGGCACAAACAGCGATCAAAATACCTATTACAATAATGTATTCAATCTCGCCGTATTCGGCAAAACGGCAAACAAAGCTGTTTATGTAGCGGGAGACGGTATTTGTCTTTTCAATATCAACCCCCACGCCGGAATTTATGCCGTTATTAATGAGAAGAGCGATAAGCAAAGGGATGATAACCTCCATCAGAACCTCGCCCAGCATAAGAATGGGCGAAAGGATGGTGTGTACCACGTATCCCTTCACGCTTTTTGCAAGCTTTTTTATCATTTATATTTCCTCCAAAGCAGGTAAAATCAAACCAAAAGCGGCATTGAAGCCCAACGATAATTTTAGAACAAAGGGTACAAAATTTCAATAGAAAATAAGATTATTTACAAAAATTTAGGTTTATTTAAGAAAACAAAATAAAAATCACAAAAAATATGCACAGCATGTGGAAAACTCTATGATTTTCACCAAAAAAACCTTGTTGACACCTTTAAAAAAAGAGTGTAAAATATTAGATGTAAAAATGTATGAAAAATTAATCTATAAATTTGTTTTCAAGGAGCGATTACAGTGAAAAGATTTGTTGCAATTCTTCTTACTATGTCTATGCTTATGGCTTTGCCCGCTACCGTTTTCGCCTCAGATAACGGTGTTATCGGTAACAGCACTTCCAACCAGAGCATCGACAATGCATTGAACCAATATATTCCCGAAACGGTTATAGTTGACGGTAAGGTCGACACAGATACCGCGTGGGTAAATCATCAATGGAACGAGGTGGATGCCAATAACGGCACCTGGGATACTCAGGTTATTGATAAGGCATCCGAGAATCTGGAATATAAATACCAGCTCCACTATGATTATGAATATTTTTACGGCGCCTTTGTGTTGAATACCCTCAATGCAGAGGTTACCGTATGGCTTAAGGACGGCAGTAATTCCGCAGGCGGCTTCAGCCACAAAATGGTTTATAAAGTGTCGGACGGAAAAATTGCTTCCGAAAGCTTTACCGATTATAACGGCAACAGCATCACTGCCGATGCTGACCTTGATGCGCAAAAATATTTAAAGGCAGTGACCAACACCGCCGGCACTGTAACCTTTGAGTTCCGCAGATACCTCGACAGCTTTACCGAGGCCGAGGGCGGTGTTATCGAATATTTTGTTTCGGTTAAGGTAGGCGAGGATTCTCTTTACTTCCCCAGAATCAAGGTGGAATCCAACGAAGTGCCCTTTGCGCCCAATACTGCTTACTGGCCCGTAACCAATGAAAACAATCATCTGGATCATCAGCAGCATAGCGAAAAGCTTTCTCCCATCACCGTTGACGGCAAGTTCGATGAAGCTGCTTGGGCAGGTCTTACCGATTTTTATAAGACCGAGAATAATATGTCCGATTTTAAGGACGGAGAAAAGAACTACAACGATTTCTCCAATATCAAGTACAGCAATGTTTTTAAAAATGTCAGCAGTACCGACTCTGTCACTGTAAACGACCCCCTTGATACAACCGATACAGTGCGTTATAAATACGAATACCGTGTTGACGGCGAGTATTTCTATCTGGCTGCGGTTGCTCACGTTCCCGAGATAAATAAATTCCAGGTTACGGGCTTGCCCACCGCCGCTCATCCCGATGAGCTTTTCGAGATTACCGCAATGCCCGACCTTTATGTATATTTCTTCAATCAGTCCAACCAGTACCGCCCCAAGAACGGCGGCGACAGTGATATTGTGGACGCCACAGGCACTCCCTACAACGGCTGGGCAATAGAAACACTTATACAGATAAATACCGCTGTTTCCAAAACCGGTGCATTCTGCGATGTAAAGAGCAGATTGAATGAAGCAGGCACCGAAATTGATGGCTTTGACTGGTTTGATGCCGACGGCGACGATTTTTCACATAAAAATCCCTATTACGAGGGCGCTTTTGCTAAACAAAGCGACGAGCTGTGGTATTTCGAAATGAAATGCGACCTTAAAAACGTTGCAGGCGTGGATGAAAACGGCAATTTGAAGGATTTTTATTTCAATGTTCTTATTGCCGACAGAACCTGGATTGACAGAAACGGTACAAACTACGTTTACTACGATGCTTCGGGAAATAAGGTTACAGAAAACAAGAGCTATAATCGCAATACCGGCTACTGCGGCGGTACTTATACTGAAGGCTCCTTCCCCCATTACCATTACAGCAACGGCCATAAGGTAGATGTTTCCGAGGAAGCTGTTGGCGATACCATCAAAAAGCTTCCCGTTGACGGTATTTTGGATAAGCAATACAATGCAATGATTTCCGGTCTTGACAGCAAGGTTGCAAGCACAGTGCGCGGCAGCGGCTTTGAAGATGCCCAGATGGGTTATGTTATCAATGCCGATTACGAATATCTTTACGGCGCCGCCATTGTAAACATAGCAAGCGGATGGACCGAGGGTACCGCCGGCGATGTATTCCGACTTTGGGTTAACAGCGACGACGCCCCTGCCAACCGTACAAAATATCAGCACTGTATTACCTTTGCTTACGATCCTGCACAGGGCGGTATTTTGAGAACCTGGTATGAAAACTATGAAAGCTCTACTAACGTTACTGCCAATAAGAGCGATTACAAGGTTGTAATGATCCCCTCTGCCGATAAAAAGACTATGTATATCGAGTTCAGAGTGGCTCTTTCCGAGCTTAAATTCAGGCCCGACCTTAATCCCGGCTCCGGTCAGCTTATGCTCGCCTACTATGTTTCTCTTGAAAAGAACGGCGGCGGTACCAACGGTATTATCCACCCCAAAACTCCCGGCGGTGAAAATCCCGGCACCTGGAAAACCGGTACAGAGGGCAGAATTTTCTACACAACCATCCCCGACGGTGTAAGAAATTGCTCCTACGATGATGTAATGCTGGACTATATCACCATCGACGGTAAGCTGGATGAGGACCTCTGGGATACTCAGTCCGACAGAATTACCGTAAACGGTACTAACGGTATGTGGTCCACAGTCCCCACCAAAAACGAGGTCTTCGACTATTCCTACGTTATTTACAGCGGTGATAATTTCATATACGGCGCTGCGGAAATTAATGTAGAGGCAGTTCCCAGAAAATCCGAGCAGGACAATAATTATACCCGATTTGAGCTTTGGCTTGATAACCCCGGCTCCTTCGATGAATGGGGCGTATATTCCGAGGACGTTCTCTACGACAATTATTTCTACAATATATATCTTTATGATCATGAATTTTCTCAGACAAAGTCGGATCG
>JAZSDB010000043.1:0-6438 GCA_045530975.1 Eubacteriales bacterium | reverse complement strand
CTGCCCAAACGAATTTTGGACGGTATAATCGAAATGATCTATGCACTCGACAAGGTCGCACCCGGCACCGCAAACGACGATACCTTGCTTTACGGCGTTGAGGTCAAATTCTACAATATGGAAGTCGAAGTAAACAGTCATCTCGAAACCTGCTATCCCGGTCTTTATATTATCGGCGACGGCAGTGGTATTACCCATTCGTTGTCCCACGCATCCGCAAGCGGAGTTTACGTTGCAAGAAATATAGTTGAAGAATAATCAGAAGGGAAGATATTGGTATGAACTTTTTAGAGGAAAGAATTGTTAAAGACGGCATTGTTAAATCGGGAAACGTGTTGAAGGTCGACAGCTTCCTCAATCATCAGATGGATATCGCTTTGATCGAAGAAATCGGACGCGAATTCAAACGCAGATTTAAAGATAATCCCATAACAAAGGTTTTGACTATCGAAGCATCTGGCATCGGTATTGCCGCTTTTGTCGCAAAAGAATTCGGTGTTCCGATGGTGTTTGCAAAGAAATCCAAATCAATAAACATAGACGGAAGCACTTACGTTGCCGAGGTTGAGTCCTTTACACATAAGAACAAGAATCAGGTTATGGTTTCAAAGCGGTTCTTGAGTGAGGAAGACCACGTTCTTATAATAGATGATTTTCTCGCCAACGGCTGTGCGCTTCAGGGCTTGATCTCTATCGCAGAAATGGCGGGCGCAACAATCGAGGGCCTCGGTATCGTAATCGAAAAGGGCTTCCAGATCGGCGGCCGTGTGATCAGAAATCTCGGTTATCGTCTCGAGTCCTTGGCTATCGTCGACGCTATGGATGCCGAAACGGGCGAAATCACGTTCAGAGAGCAATAAGGTTTTATTATGGAGCTTGAATATGATAAGAGAAGCTACAAAGCAAGATTTTGACGGTCTGATGCAACTATATACTCAACTCCATAATAACGTAATTCCCGAAAAGACAAGCTCGATCGAGCTGCTTTGGCAGAATATTCTCGAAGACAAAAATCATCATATAATCGTTGCCGAGCGAGACGGAAGGATAGTTTCCTCGTGTGTTTGCGTTATCGTGCCCAATCTGACACATTCTCAACGTCCGTATGCATTGATAGAAAACGTTATAACCGACAAGGATAGCCGTGGAAAAGGTCTCGCAACCGCTTGTCTTGATTTTGCGAAGAAGATTGCAAAACAGGCGAATTGCTATAAGATAATGCTTCTTACCGGATCAAAAGAAGAAGCAACGCTGAATTTTTATCGCCGCGCGGGATATAACAGCGAGGATAAAACGGCGTTTGTTCAATGGCTGTAAACAATAAACAAAGCCGCCGAGGCAGTTCTCGGCGGCTTTGTTGTTGTATTCGTTCATAAGAAAATCCACCTTTCGTGATAAATGTTTATTATTGATCGAACAACGCCTCGCCGCCCGACGAGTTGATTCTACCATAGGATTCGGAACCCCACAATAAATTAACATAAAAACAAAAAACACAGTTCAAATAACTGTGTAATCTGCGATACTGCTGTCATATATAATTATTTCATTTCCAATTGAAAAACAACGCAAGTAATGATATAATAACTACAACACATCAATTATGGGAGTAATACAATGATTGTTTTAATTACAGGACCTTCCCATACGGGAAAAACTTTGCTTGCGCAAAAATTGCTGGAAAAATATAAATATCCCTATCTTTCGATAGACCATCTCAAAATGGGGTTGATTCGAAGCGGCCATACGGACCTCACCCCAATGAGCGACGATGACGATTTAACCGCCTACCTATGGCCTATCGTCCGTGAAATTATCAAGACCGCTGTGGAAAACAATCAAAACCTGGTTGTGGAGGGTTGCTATATTCCTTTCGATTGGGAAAAGGATTTCAATAGCGATTATCTCAAGAATATCAAATATTACTGCCTGGTTATGAGCGAGGATTATATCAAAGCTCGATTTTACGACATAAAGAAATATGCAAGCACCATCGAAAGTCGAATTGACGATGATTGGTGCACTATGGAAAACGTGTTGGAGGACAATGCTCATTTTTTGGCCCTTGCAAAAAAGCATAAGGCCAACTGCATTCTCATCGACGGTAAATACCAAGTGGATATTGATTTATAACAAAGAGGAGATAAGCTATGTTACTTATAATGGAAGGCGCAGTAATGTGCTTTGTGCTTTTGATCGTGTGCGTGGTGGGAATCGCCAACGGCCCCGTGGGGCTTGTGCTGCTGTATGAAAATGACGTGCAGGAGCGGGTTGTGGAGCTGGGACTGACCACCAAGGAAAAAATCAAAAAGAACCTTATAATCAGCTGTATCGCAATGTTTGTTCCGCTGTTCCTTTTGCCTCCGTTGATGGTTTACGGCATCAACGGCGCAACCGATTTTTGGGATGCCTTCTGGCAAATGTCGATAATTCTTTGGATTCAGGGCCTCTTCGACCGCTTCTTTATAGATTGGTATTGGGTAGGCAAAACCAAGGCGTGGGAAATCCCCGGCACCGAGGATTTAAAACCCTATATCCCCACAAAAACATTGATTGGCAAATGGGCAAGCACAATCCTTCTCAATCCGATTATTGCCGCCATCGTTGCCGGTGTGGTTAGTATGATACAATAATTTCATCAATAAAAAAGGACTTAACCGATGAAGCTGTTATTAAATGTGCTTATTAAATTCATAATGGGCCTTTTGCTTGTGGGAGTGCTTCTCTTTCTCCCCGCAGGTGGCTTTGGCTATATGAACGGATGGCTGTTTATGGGGCTGTTGTTTATTCCAATGCTGTTGCTGGGTGTTGTTTTGCTTATCAAATCACCGAAGCTTTTGGAAAAACGCCTTAATGCCAATGAAAAAGAAAAAACTCAAAGGGGCGTTGTGGCCATTTCGGGACTGTTGTTCCTTGTCGGCTTTGTAATAGCAGGGCTTGATTACCGCTTCGGCTGGTCGGAAATGCCAAAATGGGTTGTAATCACTGCATCGGTAATACTTCTCGTGTCCTATGCTCTTTATGCCGAGGTAATGCGTGAAAACGCCTATCTTTCAAGGACAATCGAGGTTCAGGAAAATCAAAGGGTGGTAGACACAGGCCTCTATGGCATTGTCCGTCATCCTATGTATGCAGTAACCCTTTGGCTGTTTCTGTCAATCCCCATAGTTCTTGGCTCTTGGTGGTCACTTCTTTGCTTTGCGCCCTATGTCGGGGTGATTATTGTAAGGATAATCAATGAAGAAAAGGTGCTCCAACGGGGCCTTGACGGATATACCGATTACCAAAAGAAGGTTAAATACAGACTTATTCCGTTTATTTGGTAAAGAAAAATTACCGATTTTTGGAGGATATATATGGAATTAAAGTACACAAAGCCGATAACGGGAACCTGGTTTGAATTTCGCCACCACAACCCCAAGGAAGGCATATATTGGGACGAAACCCTGCACAATTTCACCGAAGAGCAATGGCGTGCAAAGATTCGCGAGATGAAGGAATTCGGTATGAAATATGCGGCTTTGCTTTGCACCTCTCTTTACAACAAAACCTATTTCAAATCTTCCGTATTCCCACAGCGCTGGGAGCTTGCCTGTCAGGACCCCATTGAGGTTATACTTGATGAAGCGGATAAGGTGGGACTGAATATATTTTTAAGCAACGGTTTTTATGGCGATTGGCTTCCTCTCCACCGCACTATGACCGATCCCCGTGAAATTATGTCAAGCACCGAGATTCTTCGCCGTACCTGTGTTGCGATGAATGAGCTTACCGAGCTTTACGGACACCATAACAGCTTTTACGGCTGGTATTATCCCGATGAATCCTGGATAAACGGATATATGGACGAAGAGTTTATTCAGTACGTAAACTTTTCCTCTGCCGAGATGCATAAGCTCGGAAAACGCTTTAAATCGCTTATCGGCCCCTATGGCACGAAGGATTTGATTGCAGACGACAGATATGTTCGTGACCTTGAGCGTCTTGATGTGGATATCTGCGCTTATCAGGATGAGGTGGGCGTTCAAAAGAGCTCGTACACCGATACTGCCGCATATTTTGAAGCGCTGAAAAAAGCACACGATAAAGCAGGCCGCTCGATTCTTTGCGGTAATGCAGAGGTTTTCAGCTTTGAAGGAGAGGTCTATAAATCCGCATTGGTTCCCGCTCCCTTTGAACGTGTACGTAAACAGCTGGAGGCCATGTCCCCATACGTGGAGGAGATTTTCATTTATCAGTATCCCGGATTAATGAGCAAGCCGGGAAGCATTGCTCCGCTGGGACACCCCGATGCCGAAATTTTGTACGGGGACTATATAAATTACCGCAAGAGCTTTGAAAAATAATCAGGATAAATAAGCTCCTTTATAAAGGATTAGTTATGATAAAATCAGCAGCCGAGGGTAAGAAAAGCTTATCCAAGGATTTTACACAAGGAAATATTGCAAAACAGCTTTTGTTCTTTGCACTGCCTTTTATGGCATCAAATGCCCTTCAGGTGCTGTATAGCACGATAGATATGATAATCGTCGGAGAGTATGTGGGGACCCCGGGGCTATCGGCGGTTTCGCAAAGCAGCCAAATGGTGAATTTTGCAACAATGGTCTGCCTTGGCTTTTCAAATGCGGGACAGGTCCTTCTGGCGCAAGCATTGGGCGCAAAAAAGCGAAAAGAGATGAACGATATAATCGGCACCCTTTTCACCTTCATTTCGGCTATTGCATTGATATTCACCTGCACTATGCTTTGCGCACAGAGCTGGATGCTTGACGTTATGAAAATCCCCGTGGAATCCTATGAAATGGCAAGAGATTATCTTGTTATCTGCTCATCGGGCCTTATCTTCACGGCGGGCTATAATATGGTGTCTGCGGTACTCAGAGGAATGGGCGACGCAAAACGACCGTTTCTCTTTATCGGCATTGCATCTGCCGTAAATCTCGTGCTTGATATCCTTTTCACGGGATTTTTCGGATGGGGCGTTGCAGGCGCCGCTTGGGCAACCATAATCGGTCAGGCGGCGTCCTTTGTGTTCTCCTTGTTTTATCTTTTCCGCAGAAAGGACTTCTTCGGCTTCGATTTCAAGCTTCAAAGCTTTGCTCCGAAGTTTAAATATGTGGGAATGATTGCAGGGCTCGGAACACCAATGGCAATCCAATCGGGATGCATAAACCTTTCAATGCTGGTTGTCAATGCTATGATAAACGATATCGGCGTTGTGGCGTCTGCCACCTTTGGCGTCGGTGTGAGAATAGACGATATAGTCAACAAGATTTCGCAGGGCATACAATATGCCGCCGTTCCTATGATCAGCCAGAATATCGGTGCTTCACAGCCCGACCGTGCGAAAAAGGTTGTTCGTACAGCGTGGGTATATTCCATAATACTCACAATCTTCTTTATGGTTTTGTATATAACACTTGGCAAGCACCTCTTTATGATTTTCTCCGAAGATACATTGGTTCATAATATGTCGGGCGAATTCATAAAGGCAATACTCTGGATGTTCCCCGCTTTGTCTATAATGCGAGGAAGCGGTGCCTTTATACAGGGCATCGGCAATGCAAAGCTCAGTATGGTTCTTGCACTTCTCGACGGAGTTTTGCTGAGAATCGGCTTGAGCTGGCTCTTTGGTATCTTCCTTGGTTGGGGCTTCTTCGGCTTTGTGCTCGGGTACGGCCTGGCCCCTTACGGATTTGCAATCCCAAGTATGATTTATTTTCTGGCAGGGAAGTGGCAAAAGCGAAAAGTCCTTGCGGAGAAAATATAATTTATGGATAAAACATATTATTTTTAAATTTATGGCGAGGCCGATTTTGACACTGTAACGGGCGCATATATTCGCACAGGAATTCTTGATGAAAAGGGCAAGGACACAGGAAACGGAGTTTTAATATAATTATGGAATACAGAAAATTACCCCGCGGCACGGAAAAGGAAAAATTCGGCGTTCTCGGTCTTGGTATGGGTGGAATAGGCACAACACCGCCCGACGAGATCGAGGCGATTATACGAAAGGCAATTGACAACGGCATCAATTTCTTCGACCTCTGCACCGCAGGCGCATCCTACGCACCCATCGGCAGAGCAATCAAGGATTGCCGGGATAAGGTTTTCCTGCAGGTTCATTTCGGTGCAGTCTATGACGAAAACGGCGAATACGGCTGGTGCCGTGATTTTGAAACAATTAAAAAGACGTTCCTTTGGGAATTGGATGCCCTCCAAACCGATTACGTTGATTTCGGTTTCCTCCATTGCGTTGACGATGACGAGGATTTTGACACCCTTTGCGCAATCGGCGTCTTCGACTATATAAAAGAACTGAAGCAACAAGGAATCGTCCGTCATATCGGTTTTTCTTCTCACACACCAAGCGTGGCAAACCGTATTCTTGATACGGGACTTGTGGATATGATGATGTTTTCCATCAATCCCGCC